>DAOWFV010000133.1 GCA_030637805.1 Acidobacteriota bacterium
CCCACCGGCCGCACTCTGCCTCCCGAGCAGATGAAGGCCTTTGTCGACGCGGTCCTCGACCGCTGGCCCCATGCGGCGGTGATCCTGGACTCGGTCTATGTGCGCCTCCACCCCGACCACCGTCGGCTCCTTGCCTGGTACCTCGAAGATCCGCGCTACGCAGACGCGGTGATCTTCATCGATTCTCTGTCCAAGACCCACGGCGTGACCGGGCTGCGGGCCGGCGCCCTGCTCACCCGCGCCGACCGGTTTCGCGACGGCATCGTGCGCTACGCCCAGAACGTCATGGCCGGGCCCTCCAACGCCGCGCAGGCTGTCACCGCCTCCCTGCTTGTTCCCTTCATCAGCGGCGACGACGAGCTCGCCGAGCACCGCATCCGGCTGCAGCTGCGCATCGGCCGCCACCTGCAGCGCAGGCGAAGCCTGCTCCTGGCCCAGATCTTCGACCGCTTTCGGAAGTTGCTCGATCCGGAACAGCCGCTCCTTCCCGACCCGGAAGGTTTCGACTGGGAGGGGTCGATGTACGCGGACCTGCGTCTGTCGGATCACTGCTGCGAGCTCGCAGCCGGTTACGATGTCTCCCCGACCGTCGGCTTCTACCTCGAGACAGGCATCGGCGGCGTGCCTCTCGACGGCTTCTGCCGCAACCGTAATCTGGAGCGCCACGGTCTCGTGGTCAATGGCGACTCGCCGCGGTTGGCCGCCTTCCAGGAGGAGGCCCAGAAGTACGTAAGGCTGTCGTTCGGGATGACGCCGCCGCCGCGGACGGGCAAGTGTGACTGACCGGCCAGCGGGCTAGTCTCGCTCTCCCGTCACCGCACTCACTACGATCGCTGCGAACCCAGCGCTGAAGAATGCCGGTACCAGCTCGTAGAGGGAATCCAGGCCCCAGCGCTGAACGAGCAACCAGGCGAGCACGGTGATCGTGGCCGCCGCCACGACCCCAATCCGGTCTGCGTTCTCGAAGGCATGAGTCAGATGACCGACGAGGAGGATCGCCACCGCCGCGATCAGTGTTATCCACCACACCCGCGCGAAGATCTCCGGGCTTTCGGCTGCGTCGCGGCCGAGCTTCCAGGCGACGGTTACGCCGACCCCGGTGAGCATGGCCGCGAGGGCGCCATGGCGGTTCACGCCGCGGCGCGAGAGGGCGAGCAGAATCAGGGGTGCGAAGGCCGCACCGAGGCCGGACCAGGCGAAGAGAACGAACCAGAAGACGAGCCGCACCTCCATCAGGGCCACACCGATTCCGATGAGGCCGACCACTGCCACCGTCCAGCGGCCGAGTATCAGGCTGCGGCGGTCATCCCGCGCCCCGCCCAGGGTTTCCTCTACCACGTCGTAGGAAACCGCCGAGGCGGCGACCAGGAGCTGCGACGAGACCGTGGAGAGAATGGCAGAGATCACGGCAGCGAGCAGCAGGCCCGCCAGGACCGGGTGGACGAGCTCGAGGGCGAGCGCCATCAACGCCTGCTCTCCGTCGGCGAGACCTGGGAGGATCACGCGCCCCGCGAGGCCGACGAGGCCCGCGCCGTAGAACACGACGACGCCCCACATCATCGCGATCAGCTGCATTCGTTGCACCTCGCGATCATTGCGGGTGGCCATGTAGCGGGTGATGACGTGCGGCATGCCCGGGTAACCGAGGCCGATGCCGAGTTGGCCGATCACGAAGCCCCACAGGGCGGGACCGACGCGATCGCCGCCGGCGCTGAGGAGGTGGGGGTCTATGGCGCCGAGACCCTGGATCAGTGCGCCGAAACCGCCGAGACGGCTGATGGCGTACAGCGGCAGTGCAATGAGGGCGGCCGCCACCAAGAGGCCCTGGAAGAGATCGGTCCAAGCCACCGCCCGAAAACCACCGAGCGAGGTGACGAGGATTATCACCGCGGCGCCGATGACGACCCCGAGCACGTAGCCGCCCCGTCCCTCGAGACCCAGAGAGGAGGAAAAAGCCTTGCCAGCTGCGGTCAGTTGCGCCGCCACGTACCCCATCATGCACACCAGGATGATGGTGGTGGCCGTGACCCGAAGCACGTTGCGCGGGTCCCCCCAGCGGCGGGTGAGGACGTCGGTGAGCGTCACCGAACCCTGAGTCTCCGATATTTTGCGCAGGCGAGGGGCGACGACGTAGAGGTTGACCAGGTAGCCGAGGAGGCAGCCCGGTGCGTACCACAGGCCGGAGACGCCGTAGGTGAAGGTCATGCCCACCGCGCCCAGGGTGACCCAGCCCGATTCGGAGCTGGCGGTGGAAGAGATGCCTGCCGCCCACGCCCCGAGCGAGCGACCCGCAAGGTGGAAGTCCTCTCCGCCGTGGGTCCTTCGGGCGGCTCGCCAGCCGATGAAGAGGAGAATTCCGAGGTAGGCGACCATGACCGCGGCGACGGTGGCAAGGACGTTGGGTTCGAGGGGCGTCATTTTCTCGGCTCCCTCCAGGTGTTGTCGAGGAGGCTCTCCACCACAACCAGGACGGTCAGGGCCAGGGGGAAGGCCCAGAGCAGCAGATGGGCGCCGAGAGTCAGGCCATACTCTTGCATCACATCTTCCTCGGGGTCGAGTGTACCCCGTCGGCAGTCGCCGGAATTAGGAATTAGGAATTATCAGCGCGGGGAAATGACCAGGTGGATTGAGACGAGTTGCCCGCGATTGGGTGTGGTACTGGCGCCTCCAGGGTGTTGTTAACTCAAAACTCAAAACTCAAAACTCAAAACTGAACTCTGCCCTCTTCGACAGGCACCGGGTGCTAGACTCCGTCGAACAGTTTGGAGGCATGATGCGCACCTTGCGATCGATGACTGGACTGATGGTTACTCTGACGCTGGTTCTGGCGGCGGCGCCCTTGGCCGCCGATGAGCCGATCCACGTGCTGGTGGCCAATGACGACGGTATCGACGCACCGGGGCTCGGTCCCCTGGTGGCCTTGCTCGCCGCCGATCCCGCCTACCGGGTGACGGTGGTCGCGCCCAGCTTTCAGCAGAGCGTTACCGGTCACGGCCTCGTTACCCGTCGCGAGGTGGAGGTGATGGCGCACCCGCCCATCGCCGGCAGGCCGGCCTGGTCGGTGGACGCGACCCCGGCGACGGTGGCACGGATCGCGCTCACCGCCTTGCTGGTCGAGGACCCGCCGGAGCTCATCGTCTCCGGAATCAACCGCGGGGAGAATGACGGCCTCGGCGCGTGGACTTCGGGAACAGTGGCTGTGGCGCGCGAGGGGGCCTACGCGGGCATTCCTGCTGTCGCTGTGTCTCTGCAGCTGAACTGGAAAGACCCGCAGCCGGACTTCGATGGCGCGGCGCGGTGGGCGAAGCCCGTGATCGATGCGGTGCGGAAGGACGGCCTGCCGCGTGGGGTATACCTGAACCTCAACGTTCCGGTCGATCTGGCGGCGATCCGTGGTTATAAGGTGGCGCGAATGAGTTTGGACCGCTCCGAGGAGGCGCGGTACGTACTGGTCCGCGAGGATGAGGAGGGGACCCGCTGGTACGACAGCCGCTGGAGCCCGCCGCGGGTGACCGAGCCGGGTGGGGACAGCCACGCCCTCAAGGCGGGGTGGGTGACCATCGTACCGCTGGGCCTCGATCAAACCGCCGAACGCGCCTTCCCGTTGCTACAGCAGCTCAAGCTGGCGCCACCCACGGTCGTCGAGGAGGTCGCACCCTGAGGTGAATATTCGGGCACCTGATTGCGCTGCGGGTGCTCCGTGGCGACCCGGTGACGTTGACAGTGAGGCGGGGTCAACCTAGAGTTGGAGCCCCCGTGCGCGCAATGGGGCGACGTGTGCGCGGCGAATATGGCCGCGGCGCACCCCGGGAGGAGCTGAATGGGACGTCGGATTACCCGCAAACAACTGAAAAAAGAGGACGAGTTCGTCTCCACAATGGACGCCATCATCCACTGGGTGTACGAGAACTGGCGGCCGTTGGCCGCCGGTGTGGCGGCGGTGTGCGTGGTCGCCCTCCTGGGGTGGGGGGCGATGGTGTGGACGGGCTCGCGCGCCAAGGAGGCATCGATCCTCCTGCAGCACGCGGTGGCTACCTACGAGGGTGAGCCCGATCCCACGACCGGGGTGCCGACTGGGGACGTGGAGGCAGCCGAGGAGGAGCTTCGCCAGGTCGTGGATCACTATGGCCGCTCGGACCAGGCCGACATGGCCAGGCTTTTTCTGGCGCGGATCGCGCTCGGCCGCGACCAGACGGAGGAGGCGCGGACAGCCCTGGTGGAGTTGGCCCAGCGCCGTGGTGACGACGTGATAGGGCGGCTCGCCAACCTCGACCTGATTAACCTTCGCATCGCCTCTGGCCAGGCCGCCGAGGTGGCCGGGGAGCTGGAGGCCATGGTGACCGGTCAGTCCACGGCACTGCCCCGCGATGTCGCTCTGTACCAACTGGGTGAGCTCTTCATCGGCGAGGGAGAGCCCGAGCGGGCGGCGGAGTACTTCCAGAAGCTGGCAGAGGAGTTCCCGGAGTCTCCTTACCTGCCTGCAGCCCAGCGTCGGCTCCGCGAGCTCGGGTAGCGAGTGAGCTTCGCCGAAGCCATCGCCACCAAGCGTGACGGTGGCGCCTTGACCCACGCGCAGGTGGCCGCCTTCGTGCGCGGGGCGAGCGAGGGCACCCTGCCGTCCGAGCAGCTGGCCGCGATGCTCATGGCCATCTGCTGTCGTGGCATGGATGCTGAGGAGACCCGCTGGCTCACCGAAGAGATGCTGCACTCCGGTGAGGTTTGGGAGCTCAAGAATGACCGTCCCGGCGTGGTGGACAAGCACTCGACCGGTGGTGTCGGGGACACCGTCTCCCTGATTCTCGCCCCGCTGCTCGCCGCGGTCGGGGTTCCGACGGCGATGATGGCGGGGCGCGGCCTCGGGCACTCGCAGGGCACCCTCGACAAGCTCGACGCCATACCCGGCTTCGACTCCGAACGGGACCACCGCGAGACCCTTCGCCTCCTCGACGTTTCCGGGGCAGCCATCGTCGCCCAGACCGACGACGTGGCGCCGGCGGACCGCACCCTCTACGCTCTGCGCGATGTCACCGCCACCGTTCCGTCACTTCCCCTGATCGTCGCCTCGATCATGTCCAAGAAACTGGCCCTCGGAGCGGAGGCGCTGATCCTCGACGTCAAGTGGGGGCGCGGCGCCTTCCGTCAGACGGTCGAGGAGGCCCGCGAGCTAGCGGTCGCCCTGCGCCGTGTGGCGCGCGAGATGGGGATGCGAGCGGAGGCATTGATAACCGACATGAACCAGCCGCTCGGCCCTGCCCTGGGAACAGCATGCGAGGTGAGGGAAGCGGTCGAGGTGCTCGGTGGCGGAGGGGACTCGCGGCTGCGCGAGGTGACCCTACGCCTCTGCCGCGAGGCCCTGATTCTCAGCGATTGGGAGATCCAGCGAGCCGATGCGGCACTTCAGGACGCGCTGAGCGACGGTTCGGCAATGGCCTGCTGGGTGAGCATGGTCGAAGCCGAGGGTGGTGATCCAGACCTCGGGCGTCTGGCCCGACCCCGCCGCACTCGCGAGGTGGTGGCTCGTGACGGGGGGTTCGTGGTCGGTTGCGCCGCCGATGACCTGGGTCGCGTGGCCGCCGCGGTGGGCGCTGGACGCCGCAGGGTGGACGAGCCGCTGGCCCACGGAGCGGGCATTCTCGTTCACGTCCGCGTGGGCGACAGGGTCCAGGCCGGTCAACCCCTCGCGACCCTCCAGGTCGGTGAGCGGGAGGTGGATGAGGAGATGCTCGCCGAGCGCATCCTCGATGCCTGGGAGATCGGCCCCGAGCCGTCGGAGCCGCCGCCCCTGATTCTGGGGACCGTGGACCAGGTGAGAGAGAATTAGGAATTAGGAATTCGGAATTATCGACGCGGGGGACAATCGAGTGGCTTGAGCCTGTTACCCGCGTTTGGGCGCGCTGCTCGGGCAGAGTGCCGATAGAAAGGGCGCCCGTAATTCGGATGTTCCAGGTCACAGGCTAAAGGTCTCAGGTCTCAGGTCTCAGGTCTCACAGGCTTCAGGTCTCAGGTTTCATTGAAAAGCTCACGAAAGTTACGAATGGGGCTTGACATCGCAATAGTCCAGTCAACGATTTCGGTGCGACCTGCGACCTGCGACCTGCGACCTGCGACCTGCGACCTGCGACCTGCGATCTGTGACCTGCGATCTGTGACTTGTGACTTGCGACTCGCGATGTGCGCCTTGAGA
>DAOWFV010000200.1 GCA_030637805.1 Acidobacteriota bacterium
CCCGCGAGGTTCGGTGCGATCATCAACGCCACGACCGTGAGAATTCGTCGCACAATCAACTCCATATTTCAATGTAGTGCTTCTCCTTCCGGATGGCCAGTCCGCGGAGGGCGCTAGCCCGTTCTCGAGAAACTACCGAGTTCCTTTCTCATGGGTTGAGCCAGCCGCGAAGCGGCGGAAGATCCATAGCCTGGGGCGTCAGCCCCAGGGATACGGTGCAAGAAAAAACAATCAGCCGCGGAGCGGCGACAGACAATCAGAAGATGATGGCTGCGGCTCACGCCACAGCTGAAACCCGGCGAGATAGGCGGGCTCGCCCGCTCGGGTACACTCGGCCGGTGCATATACGATTCACTCATCAGCCCCGCTCGTTGTTCTTCGCGCTGGTTGCGGCGGCGCTGACCCTGGGACTGGTCGCGGTGGTCGATGCCGGGACCGCCGACTACGAAATCGAGGTCAGCCTCGATCCGGCCACCCATCGTCTCCAGGCTTTTGAGCAAATTCGGTGGACCAATACAACCGATGCGCCCACCGACGAAATCTACCTCCACCTCTACCTCAATGCCTTCTCGAGCTCGGACACCACCTTCATGCGCGAGCTTGGAGGCGGCTCGCTACGCAACAGGGTTGCATCGACGGATGGCTGGGGATGGGTGCGCATCGAGAGCATGGTTCTCGATGACGGCATCGATCTAATGCCGGGACTGGAGTTCGTGCGCCCGGACGACGGCAACCCCGCCGACTTCAGCGTTGCGCGGGTGGCGCTGCCGCGGGTCGTCGAGCCGGGTGGCGTCGTCGAACTCGAGCTCGAGTTCTCGGCTCAGCTGCCGCGAATCATCGCGCGCACAGGATTCGATGGGGACTTCCACCTCGTCGGTCAGTGGTTCCCGAAGCTTGGCGTTTTCGAGGGAGCAGAGGGGTGGAACTGCCACCAGTTTCACGCCTCGTCGGAGTTCTTCGCCGACTTCGGCGCCTACCGGGTGTCGATCACCCTCCCCCAGGATTGGGTTCTCGGCGCTACCGGGATCGAGGTCGGGAGCGTGCCGGCGGATGGCGGACGGCGGACGGTGATCTACCGCGCCGAGCGAGTGCACGACTTTGTCTGGTGCGCGGCGCCGCCGGATCTGATGGAGGTCGTGGAGACCGACTTCTCCCCCGGCCGCGACGTGCCGATGCGGTGGCTCGAACGGGCGCAGTCTCTGCTCGGTCTGAGCGCCGCCGAGCTCGAGCTGCCGCCGATGCGGCTGCGCCTCATCGTGCCCCGCTCTCAGCGAGTCCTTGCCCCGCGGATGGTGCGGGCGGCACGGCTCTCGGTCGCATGGTTCGGTCTCTTCTACGGCCCGTATCCGTACCCGCAGGTGACGATCGTATCGCCGCCTGTGGGTGCTGAGGAGGCCGGTGGCATGGAGTACCCCACCTTTTTCACAACCGGCGCCGACCGCCTCGACGCCTACCCCCCGTTCTCCTGGTCGTCGGACATCGAGGCGGTGACGGTGCACGAGTTCGGCCACCAGTACTTCCAGGGAATGCTCGCCTCCAACGAGTTCGAGCGGGGATGGCTCGATGAGGGCGTCAACACCTATGCCGAGCTCGAGTGCATGACCGCGATCGCGGCTGACGGGCTGGTGCCGGAAATCCGGCCCTTTCCCTACTGGGGTGCCGAGCGCCTCTCACTGGCGGTTCCCAGGGTGCCGGTCAAGGTGGCCATGAGGGCGTGGGAGTACCGGCGGCGTTGGACCTATTACCTCGCCTCGTACGCCAAGACCGCGGTCGCCCTGCGCACCGTCGAGGGTCTGATCGGCCCCGAGGCGATGGCCCGCGGCCTGCGGTTGTACTTCGACCGGCATGCCTTCCGCCACCCCTCGGGTCGTGATCTGGTGACGGCCCTGAGTGATGCGGCGGAGCAGAACCTGGGTCCGTTCTTCGAGCAGGCGATCTGGAGCGATGCCGTTCCCGACTGGGCCGTGGCATCGGTGCGCCAACGCTCGCCGAAGACCGCCGGGGGATTTTTCTGGGACGGCGGCGAGTGGCGCGTGATCGAGGAGACGGAGGCAGGCGGCGCCGACGATGGGCAGAGCAATGCCGACATTTGGCTGGTGGATGTCGAGCTGGCACGGCTCGGCGATTTTATCGGCCCGGTAGAGGTCGAGCTGACGTGGGCCGACGGCAGGTCGGAAAGGCGCACGTGGGAGGGTGAGGAACGCTGGGTGCGCTGGAATATCGAGGGGCCGCAGCGGCTCGAGCAGGTGGTTGTGGATCCCGACGGCGTGTGGGCACTCGAGACCCGGCGCGCCGACAACTACTGGCGGGATGAGCCGGCCCGCGCGGACCACCCTCTGTGGTGGGTGCGCGAGGTTTTCGACGTTGCCGGCAAGATCTTCCTGAAGTGGAGCTGAGAGTGATCGAGACGCCCTCTCCGATTTCCGGATTTCGCCACGCGCTGCGGCTGCGCCGATTGGTTGGGGCGGTGTGGCTGGTCTCGATGGCAGTCTTCCTGCCCGCGCAGCTGGTGGTGAATCTGGCCGCCGGCGCGACCCGCGCCGACCTTCCGGCCCGGTCCTTGCCGCCCGGCGACAGCATCCTGATTCTGGTCGAGCTGATCCGTCCGGTCGCGGGCCCGCTCGCCCTCGCGCTGATCTCTGGAGGTCTCGCCCTCATCGCATGGTCGGTGCTGTGGCACGGCGGCATCGTGCGATGGTGGTTTGGCGCCGGCGCAACCCGCGTCCGACTTTCAGAGATTCTTGGCCACGGGGTCGTCTGGTGGTGGCGTTACGCCCGGCTCGTGCTGGTTGCCGTCACCGTCACCGCGGCAATGCTGGCGGCGATCTGGCTTGCGCTCGAGTCCCTCATCCATACCGCCGAGAGGACCGGCGCCGGGGGGCGTTCGGGTTTCCTCGTGGCGGTGGGCCTCGTGCGGACCGCGGTGGTGCTGATCGTGTGCGGGCTCTCGACCCTCCGTGGGGCGTGGCTGCTCGGAGAGTCCGGCCGCCGGTCGGCGGTGGTGGCATGGCTGCGCGGTTTGGGCGCGAGCCTCCGGCAACCCATCCGCTCGCTCTTCACGCTCGTGCTGTGGGCCGTGCCTGGCCTCGCCCTGCTCGCATTGCCCGTGTTGGTGGAGGGTCCCACGGCCGAACTCACACTTCTGCTGGCCTGGCTCGGGAGCACGTTTTGCTGGGTCGCTCTCTACCTCTCCTTTGCGCCGCGGGAGCTGTCCGAGGAGTGGTACCGGAGGATGCAGGAACGAGCCACCACGCGCCCGGCCCAACCGCCCGAGCCATCCGACGGGTACGTCACGCAGCGTTTTCCGACGCAGCAGTGAGCGGCCCCGTGGCGGTGCCTGGCTTCAGCCTGGCACCGCCACGGATGTCACTCGACATCCTTCAGGCGTTTCGGCGCCGCAGCCAGCACCTCCGGCGGGCAGCCGTCGGCGAAGAGCTTGAAGTTCTCGATGTAGCGTGCGACGAGGGCGTCGTAACGCTTCCAGTATTCGTCCTTGTTACCCCATGAGGTCGAGGGGTCGAGGACATCTTCGGGCACGTCGGGACAGGACAGTGGCACCTCGAAGCCAAAGAGCCTGTCCTTGCGGAACTTCACCTCGTCGAGCTTGCCCTCGAGGGCGGCGTTGAGCAGGTTGCGGGTGTGGCGGATTGAGATCCGTTTACCCGAATTCCAACCGCCTCC
>DAOWFV010000144.1 GCA_030637805.1 Acidobacteriota bacterium
TCATGCTGGGATTGTGGTGCGGGCGTCCCGCCCGCACATCGCCGATGCCGGCCCGGTGCCGTTCCGAAATTCGATGTTGAATTTTGCAGGAGGCTCAACTAAAAACTCAAAACTCAAAACTGGTGTCCTCGTTCTGCCACAATGGACGCCGTGCTGACGGTCGACTTGATTCGCGCCTCGCTCGGTGATTTCCAGCCACGCGAGCTTCCCGACGAGGATGGCCTCACCCGGGCTGCGGTGGCGGCCGTGCTGCGCCCCGGCGAGGAGGGGGCAGATCTGCTCTTCATCCATCGCGCCGAAGACCCACGTGACCCGTGGTCCGGGCACATGGCCTTCCCCGGCGGGCGGGTGGACGCCGGGGACATGGGCCCACTGGCGGCAGCCTTGCGCGAGACCCGAGAGGAGGTCGGGCTCGATCTCGAAGCCGTGGGCGACCCGATCGGCCGGCTCTCGGACGTGGCGGCGGTGGGCCGCGGACGGCCTCTGTCGATGGTGATCACCCCCTTTGTCTTCGCAGTGGGGGAGGTGCCGCCGCTGGTGCCGAACCACGAGGTGGCGGCGGTAGTGTGGGTTCCAATGGGCTATCTCGCCGATCGCTCCAACCGTTCGACAGTTCCCTATCGGCGCTACGGTCTTTCCCTCGAGCTTCCTTGCTACCGCTATGGGGAGCACCTGATCTGGGGAATGACCTTCAACATGGTGGACGAGCTCCTGTCAGTAGTTTCATCGGACCATCCGGTTTGAAGCTCGCAGAATGATGCGGTTCAGTACCACGCGAAACCAGGCATCGCCCTAACCGTAATTCTCCGGACGGTGCGAATGCACCGTCCGGAGAATTACCTGTGGTAGCCTGCTGCGCCCGGAACCTGCAGTCCGGATAAGTCGGGGAGTTCATGCCGAGAATCGTCTCAGCTCTAGCATTCATCCTGTTGTGCGTCGCCGCTTCGGCGGCGGCTTTAGAGTGCCGTGTCGTGATGTCGGACGGGACCCCACTCGCCGGAGCGCGGGTGGTGGTGGTGGGCCGTGACGATTCCATGGTGGCCGACGCCGACGGCCGCTTCACTCTCGACCCGGTCCCGGAGCCGCCGTTCGTGCTCTTTGTCGCCCGTCCGGACGGGGTAGCCCTCCGCCCGGTGACGGTGATCGAGGTACCCGCAGAGGGACCACTCACGGTTCAAGTGACGGCTGCCGGCGAGACGGTCACGGTGGTCAGCGGGGTGGTGCCCGACTTCGAGCTTCCGCCGGCTGTGGCGGTGACGGTGATGGGCCGGGGAGACCTCGAGCAGCGGCTGCCGGCGCAGCTCGTGCAGGCGCTGGAGAACCTGCCGGGCGCCGGCCACAGCGGGGACGGACACGCGGCGGTGCCGGGCATTCGCGGCCTGCCGCAGCACCGCACCTTGCTCCTGCTCGACGACGGGCGGGTGAAGACCGAGCGGCGCGCGGGTTCCTCGGCGACTTTTCTCGATCCTGAAACGGTGGAAGAGGTGGAGGTGGTGCGCGGACCCGGCTCGGTGGCCTACGGCTCCGACGCCTTCGGCGGGATCATTCGCGCCCGCACGCGCATGCCCGACCCCCATGGGGCCAGCGGGCTGCGCTTCAGACTCATCGGCGGCACCGGTCTCGACGAGGTGGGGGCGGCCGCCGAGGCGACCACCGGCCTGCTCGGCGGTGGGATCATGGTGGGCGCGAACTACCGCGATTTCGGCGATTATGAGAGCCCCGAAGGGACCGTCGCGAACTCGGGGGCGGAGCTGGTCGGCTGGCGCATCGGCTACCAGGCGCCGGTCGGGAGCGGCATCCTGCACCTCGGCTGGCGGGTGGATGAGGCGCATGACGTGGGCAAGCCGGCGCCCGATTCGGACCAGCGGCGGGTGTTCTACCCGGAGGAGGTCTCGCGCCGCCTGAGCCTCGGCTTCGAGCGGTCCGGCCCGGGCGGATGGACGCGCATCGGAACCAGCCTCTCCTGGAACAGCTACCTCCTGATCTTGGACAAGGACCGCTTCGCCACCGCCACCGATCCGCGCGAGCTCAAACGCTCCGAGACCGACGCCAACGACTACACGCTGCGCTTCGACGCCGAACGCCCCCTCGGGGAGTGGAAGATGGTGCTCGGGGCGGACCTCAACGGTCGCTACGGCCTCGAGGCGGTGAACAGCATCACGACCTTCGATGCCGCCGGGGAGCCGCTGGAGACCGAAAGCGAGCAAGCCATCGAGTCTGCCCGCCAGGCCGACCTGGGAGTTTTTGCCACCTTCGGACGCAGCATCAGGCGCTGGCATTTGAACGCCGGGCTGCGCGGCGATGCGGTGAACACCCGGAACTCGGGCGGATTTTTCGGGGATCTCACGACCTCCAACTCCGCCCTCTCGGGCTTCGCCGCCGTAGGTGTCGACCTGGGGCCCCATCTCGTGCTGACCGGCCAGGTGGCCCGCGGCTTCCGCGACCCGCTCCTCTCCGATCGCTATTACCGGGGCGAGACGGGCCGCGGGTTCATCACCGGCAACCCCGACCTGGTGCCGGAGACCAGCCTCCAGTTCGATCTCGCGCTGCGCTACTCCTCGGGCTCTTCGACGGCGGGCGTCTACGCCTATCGCTATCGCATCATCGACCTCATCGAGCGCTACCGCGAGGGCGACGATTTCTTTTTCCGCAACCGCGGCGAGGGTGAGATCACCGGACTCGAGGTGGAGATCGGCCTCGACCTCGTGGATGGCCTCGAGCTGCAGGCGGGGGCGCACTATCTTCGCGGAGAGGTCGTCGATGATGGGACCTTCACCGATGGAGTGCCGCCGCCCGGGGTCTTCGTGGTGCTCCGCGGGAGCCCGGGTTCGCGCTGGTGGTGGATGGCGCGCGGCGCTGCCTTCGCCCGCGACGACCGCCCCGGTCCGACCGAGCAGGAGGTTCCTGGTTACGGCGTGTTGGATGCAGGGGTCGGATTTACCATCTCGAAGGCACTGGAGATCTCACTCCTCGGCCGCAATCTCCTCGATCACTCGTATCTCGCATCCTCGGACGAGGACGCGGTCCTCGCCCCGGGACGCTCGCTCCAGATCGTCCTTCGCGGCAGACTGTGACGCCGGAAATACTCAATTCTCAATTCTTAATTTTGAATTTAGCTCAGCCACACCGAGCTAAGAGGAGCCGCCGGGGCTCAATTGAGAATTAAGAATTCAAAATTAAGAATTGATGGCTCGCCCCCGGCGAATCATCAATTGCAGAGAATATCCACCTTCGTCAGCGCCCGGTCGAACTCGGAATCGGTCTTGGCCGCGGCGAGCTCCTTGCGGGCTCCGGCGCATTCCTCCGCCTCTTCCTGGAACTCGTCCTCCAGCTCCGCCACCACCTCCTGCGAGGCGGGGTTGCAGACCTCGGCGTTGACCCGACGGATATTCGCTCCTTGACTGGTCTCCTCGACGACCACGCAGTCACCCATGTGGATCTCGGTCTGGTCGGTAACCACCTTGATCGCACCGCCGGGGATCTCGACGGTGTACATCATTCCCATCTGAGTGGTGCTCCTGGCCGATCCGATCGCTCCACCCGCGACAGCGCCGAGTGCGGTGTTGCGGCGCTTGGTTTTGCCGGACTTTCCTGAGGAGGCAACCAAACCGATGGTCCCGCCAACCAGGGCCCCCTGAGTTGTCTTCGAGTCGGTGAGATCGACGCGCTCGGACTTGACCACGATGCCGTGCTGGATCTTCGCCGACTGGCCCTTCTGCTGCGCCTCGGCGGGCGCTGGCGTGAGCATCAGCTCGGCGACAAAGAACACCACGATGGCTGCGATAGAGATTGATCGTTTCATTTCGACAGTCCTCCTGTTTCTTTCAACCTATTCAGCTACAGGTCATTCCCGCGGCGATGGGGGCCTATCATACTCGCCATCCGCCTCCGTTGCCACGCACCTCCGTCTCACGGGCGAGTTCCCCGAAGGGGAACCTCAAATCGAGATCGTGCCACCGAACGGTCGGCACGATCTCGATTTGATTGGGTGTACTCTAGGCCCCGGAGGTTGCCATGAAGCGTGCCTGGTTGCTCGTCGTCGCGTGTTCGCTCCTCGCCTGCGGTACCGCCGAGGAGCCGGCGGATCTGGTGCTTATGGGCGGGCGCATCGTCACCATGGATGCCTCGAACCCTGAGGCGGAAGCCCTCGCCGCCCGTGGTCAGGAGTTGGTGGCGGTTGGGTCGGAGAAGGACGTCCGGCGGTTGATCGGGCCGGAGACCGAGGTCATCGATCTCGGCGGGGCGCTGGCGACGCCCGGTCTGATCGATGCACACGCCCACTTCCTCGGGGTCGGCCGGGCGAAGATGCAGCTCGACCTCCGGGCGGCCGCCGATTTTGACGAAATAGTGGCCATGGTTGCCGCGGCCGTTGCCGAGGCCGAGCCGGAGCAGTGGATCCTCGGCCGCGGTTGGCACCAGGAAAAGTGGAGTTCGGCGCCGGATCCCCACGTTTCCGGACTGCCCTACCACGACGCCCTGAGTGCGGTCTCGCCCGACAACCCGGTGATGCTCACCCACGCCAGCGGCCACGCGACGATGGTCAACAGTCTCGCTTTGGAGATGGCGGGAATCGACAGCTCGACGCCCGACCCGCCGGGCGGCGAGATTGTTCGTGATGCCTCGGGCCGCGCCATCGGTGTGCTGCGTGAGACCGCTGAAGACCTGGTGGCGGCCAAGCTCGACCGAGAGTGGGACGAGGTGACGGTTCGCCGCATGGTGGAGCTGGCAAGCGCGGAGTGCCTGGCCAAGGGCATCACCTCCTTTCAGGATGCAGGCTCGACCTTCCGCCAGGTGGAGCTTCTCGGACGCATGGCCCGCGCGGGGGAGCTGGGGCCGCGGTTGTGGGTGATGTTGGCGGAGGACAACGAGACCCTCGGCGAGGGGCTGCCTGGCTTCAGGGTCTGGCGCGAAGGTGGTGCTTTCCTCACGGTGGGCGCCATCAAGCGCTGGATCGACGGGGCCCTCGGCTCACACGGAGCATGGCTGCTGGAGCCCTACGCCGACCTGCCGGAGAGCACCGGGTTGAATATCGTCACCGCCGAAGAGCTTCGTGAGTCCGCGCGCCTGGCCGCTGAGCACGGCCTCCAGCTGTGCTCGCACGCCATCGGCGACCGTGCCAATAGGGTCACCCTCGATGTCTACGAGGAGACGATCGCCGCCCGTCCCGACGGGCGCGAGCTGCGCTGGCGGGTCGAGCACGCCCAGCACCTTCACCCCGACGACATTCCCCGCTTCGAAGCGTTGGGTGTCATCGCCGCGATGCAGCCCATCCACTGCACCTCCGACGGGTCGTGGGTGCCGCTGAGGCTGGGGGATCGGCGGGCCGCCGAGGGCGCCTACATGTGGCGCAGGCTCCTCGACTCCGGCGCGGTCATCGCCAGCGGCACCGACGCGCCGGTCGAAGATGTCAATCCCATCCCCTCGTACCACGCGGCGGTGACCCGGCAACTCCCTGACGGCTCGGCCTTCTATCCCGAGCAGCGGATGACCCGGGAGGAGGCCTTGCGGGCACGCACCCTCGATGCGGCCTACGCCGCCTTCGAGGAGGACATCAAGGGCTCGCTCGAGGTGGGCAAGCTGGCCGACGTGACGGTGCTGTCGAAGGACATCCTGCGGGTTCCGGAGGAAGAAATCCTCGATGCGAGGGTGCTCTACACGATCGTCGGGGGAGAGGTGAAGTACAGGGCCGGCTCTTCGCCCTGAGGGCGAAGAGCCGAATTAGGAATTAGGAATTAGGAATTATCGGCGCGGGGAGACGATCACGGTGTTAGTGCCTGTTGCCCGCGCTTGGGCGCGAAGGGAAAGCTGTCATCCTGAGCGAGCGGCCTGTCACGGCGTAGCCCTCCGGGCGAAGCCGGAAGCGAGTCGAAGGATCCCCTGAAGAAAGAGAGA
>DAOWFV010000088.1 GCA_030637805.1 Acidobacteriota bacterium
CGCTCGGGTGGCGGGCGGCGACGATGCCGGCGATCGGGTGGCCTGAACCGGGGGAGTAAACGTCCCAGCCGTGGGCGAGAAGGATCCTGGTCAACAGGCGGGTGAGCATCTCCACCCGAACCTGGATCATCTCCCGGTCGACCGCCGCCAGGAGGTCGAGACAGGCCGCCAGCCCGGCCACACCGATGTCGTTGTATGCCCCGGGCTCGAATCGCCGGCCATCGGTCCGATGTTCCAACTGCTCGAGGAAATAATCTCGCGGCGGCAGGACCACGTTGCGCCATCCGGAGATCACAGGATGTAGGCGGGCCCGGAGCTCCCCCGTGGTCGCCATCAGACCGATGCCCTCGGGGCCGAGAAGCCACTTGTGACTGTCGGCGACCACAGCGTCGATGGAGAGAGTCTGCATGTGCATCGGCAGAACGCCGAGCCCCTGGATCGCATCGACCACCAGCAGGACGCCGTGATCGTGGCAGAGGCGGCCGAGCTGGGCGAGAGGGGCGATCCAGCCGGTGTGGAAGGCGACCCACGACACGGCCAGCACCCGGGTGCGCGGGCCCAACCGCTCCTCTACCGCCTCGGGGTCCACGCGGCCATCCGGCTGCGGATAACGAACGATCTTCACGCCCCGCCTGGCGAGGCCGAGCCACGGCGCCGCATTGGCCGCGAACTCCTCGCTGCCGACCAACACCTCGTCGCCCTTAGCCCAGTCGAGGCCTTCGGCGATGAGGGACAGGCCTTCCGAGGTGCTGCGGATGATCGAGATGTCGTCGGGTTCGCAGCCGATGATCTGGCTGCCGAAATGCCGGCAGCTGAGGTGGTGGTTCTGCCACTCGCGGTAATTCTCGTGACCCGCCTGCTCCTGCTCCGTGATGCGTTGCCGCATCGCTTCCGCTACCGGTGTCGGTAAGGGGCATACCGCCGCATGGTCGAGGTAGAGAGCGTGCTCGCGAACCGGAAAGCTGGAAAGCCAGCGGCTAAGGTCGAAGGCCATGTGCTGATGATAACCGGGCCAGGAGAGCGAAGGGGCTAAATGTCCGGTATCAGATGGACGCGCTGGATCTGCAGCAGGCCGGCCTTGACAAGAGAGTCGGGGTCGCGAACGGCGAGCGGGATGAGGTCGCTCTCGGGGATGCCGGTTTCCGCCATGTTGGGTCCGCGCAGCAGGCCGTGTCCCGAGGCGCGGCCGACCGGGTCGCCGCGGTCGGCCATCAAGCGGGCGAGCTCGAGAATCGACGCCCACTGCTCGGGCGGATAGTTCGGCTGGGTGGACAGGGGGTAGATGATGTAACCGACCCGTGTGCGGAGGTTTGCGGCCTGCAGAAGATCGGATGAAGCGGCGGAGGTGAGGAACCGCTGGGTGACGACAAAGGCGTGCTGCGGGTCGAGGTCGCGGAGTACTCCCAGGTGCTCCTGATCGCCCATCCGGATCGGTATGTCCGAGTCCCGAAGCACTGCGGTGAGCATTTCGCGGACGTGGTCGCCGATCTGGGATCCTCCTTCGGCGGGAGCGGGGAACCAGTCTCCCGCCATGGGTTCGAGGCGCACGAGGTAAAGCCCGAGACAGGAGTTGGAGAGACCGTCGCTGGATAGAGAACCCGAGACCATCGCTCTTCGTTGCGCCAGCCGCAGCTCGTAAGGAAGGAAGACGCGCAGAAAATCGAGGTCTGCTTCCGGAGCCTCGAAGGTGCCGTCCTCAGTTTCGTCCATTTAACGATCGTCGCAGACTCGGTGCCCTCCGTCAATGGAGGCCAACCCGGACCAGCGTGATCTAATTCTCAATTTTGAATTCTCAATTCTCAATTGCCCGCTTCACCCATGGAGTCCGGTGGCATGAGCGGAAATTGAGAATTGAGAATTGAGAATTAAGAATTAGTTCTTCCTCCGAAGTACATTGAGCGCCGAGCCCGCCTTGAACCACTCCACCTGCTCGTCGTTCAGAGTGTGGTCGAGAAGGACCCGCTCCTCGCTGTCGTCGGCGTGGGAGATCACCGCGGTGATCTGGGTGTCCGGAGCGAGGTGGTCGAGGTTGGTGAGCGAGATGCGGTCGTCGACGCGGATCTTTTCGTAGTCGGCGGGATCGGCAAAGGTCAGGGGTAGCACGCCCTGTTTCTTGAGGTTGGTTTCGGCGATGCGCGCGAAAGAACGGGCGATGATCGCCATCCCGGCCAGATGCCGGGGCTCCATCGCCGCGTGCTCTCGTGACGATCCCTCACCGTAATTCTCGTCTCCGACCGCCAGCCAACGGATGCCGCGATCCTTGTAGGAGCGGGCGAGCTTCGGCAGCGCCACGGTCTCTCCGGTCTCGACGTCGACGCCGAACCCCGGGTCATCGGCGAAAGCATTGATCGCGCCGAGGAAAAGGTTGTCGGAGATATTGTCCAGATGCCCACGGAATCGCAGCCACGGACCGGCCTGCGAGATGTGGTCGGTGGTGCACTTGCCGCGAGCCTTGAGCAGCACCGGCAGCCCCTCGTAGTCCTTGCCGTCCCAGGCGGGGAAGGGGCTCAGGAGCTGAAGACGCTCGGAGTCGTCCTTTACCTGGACGTCGACCAGGGAAGGGTCGCTGGG
Organism: Acidobacteriota bacterium; assembly: GCA_030637805.1. Classification (GTDB taxonomy): domain Bacteria; phylum Acidobacteriota; class Thermoanaerobaculia; order Thermoanaerobaculales; family Sulfomarinibacteraceae; genus Sulfomarinibacter. The sequence continues at coordinate 2,572 of DAOWFV010000088.1, forward strand.
CGGCGCGAGGTATCCCTCAGACTTGAAGATGAAGCCGTCGGTCGGGATCTCGGGCGCCGGGGCCGGGGGTTCGAGGGTGTAGGTGGAGCCATCCGGAGCCTCGAGCGCATCCGTCATCGGGTTGAAAGACAGCCTGCCCGCGAGGGCGTAGGCGACCACGATCTCGGGGCTCGAGATGAAGGCGTTCGTCTGCGGATTGCCGTCGTTGCGTTTGGCGAAGTTGCGGTTGAACGAGGTGATGATGGAGTTGGTTTCGCCCTCAGCGAGGTCGTCACGCTTCCACTGGCCGATACACGGGCCGCAGGCGTTGGCAAGAATCGTGGCCCCGAGGCGATCGAGGATAGCCGTCTGGCCGTCGCGCTCGATGGTGGCCTCGATCTGCTCCGAGCCCGGGGTGACCCACAGGGTCGAGCGGGTCCGGGCGCCGAACTCGAGTGCCTGTGCGGCGACATCGGCGGCGCGGGTTATGTCCTCGTAGGAAGAGTTGGTGCACGAACCGATGAGGGCGGCAGTGAGATTGTCGGGGTAGCCGTTCTCGGCGACGTCGGCGGCCATCTGCGACACCGGCCGGGCGAGGTCGGGAGTGTGGGGGCCGACGATGTGCGGTTCGAGGGTGTCGAGGTCGATCTCGACCACCAGGTCGAAGAACCGCTCGGGCTCGGCCTCCACCTCGGGGTCGGCCGTCAGGAGGTCCTTGTTGGCCTCGGCGAGGGTGGCGATGCGCGCCCTCCGCGTAGCATCGAGATAGGTCTTCGTGCGCTCATCGTAGGGGAAGATCGAGGTGGTCGCCCCGAGCTCCGCTCCCATATTCGTGATGGTGCCCTTACCGGTTGCGGAAATCGAGGCGGCGCCGGGGCCGAAGTACTCGATGATCCGGTTGGTGCCGCCCTTGACCGTGAGAATCCCGAGCAGCTTGAGGATCACGTCCTTGGGCGCCGTCCAGCCGTGCAGGCTTCCGGTCAGCTTGACGCCGACAAGCTCCGGTTGCAGGACTTCCCAGGGGAACCCGGCCATCACGTCCACCGCGTCGGCGCCGCCGACGCCAACCGCGATCATGCCCAGGCCGCCGGCGTTCGGCGTGTGGGAATCCGTGCCGATCATCATCCCGCCGGGGAAGGCGTAGTTCTCCAGCACGACCTGGTGGATGATTCCCGAGCCCGGCTTCCAGAACCCGATCCCATAGCGGGCGGATGCGGACTGGAGGAAGTCGTAGACCTCGCGGTTGAGCTCGATGGCCGCCTCGACGTCCGTGTCAGCGCCGGAGCGGGCGAGGATCAAGTGGTCGCAGTGCACGGTCGATGGCACGGCCGTCGTGTCGCGGCCCGATAGCATGAACTGGAGCAAGGCCATCTGGGCGGTGGCGTCCTGCATGGCCACCCGATCCGGGTGGAGCTGGAGGTAGGCCTCCCCGCGTTCGAGGTGCGCGCCCTCGGGGTCGGCGAGGTGGCCGAAGAGCACCTTTTCCGCCAGCGTAAGAGGCGTCCCCAAACGCTGCCGGATCACGCTGAGGCGCTCACGGGTGGTGTCGTAGACGGACTGGACGAGCTCGGGGGTGGTTTCAATCGAGGGCATGGGAATCTCCTTGTCGTGGACGGTCACCAGCTGCAGCCATCCGGGTGCGGCGCCGCTGTGGGGTGAGCATTCTAACCCGAATCGGGGATTCTTTTTCCAAGACACCACGCGTCGGGCTTCCCCTGTCCTGAGCGGAGGATCCTGCGCAGGCGCGAACCAGAACAGCTGTCATCCTGAGCGAGCGGAGGCCCGACTTGTCACGGCGTAGCCGAAGGCGAAGCCGGACGGGCCGTAGGGAGTCGAAGGATCCCCTGAAGCAGGAGAGTGCTCTATGGCAGCTTCTCTCTTTCTTCAGGGGATCCTTCGACTCGCTCCGGCCCTCTGGGCCTCCGCTCGCTCAGGATGACAGATTTTCCGGTTCGCGCCGCTGGGCAACGCCTTCGCTCAGGATGACAGGTATTCAGGTTGGCGCCTCCACAGGATCCTCCACTCAGGACAGGGGAAGCCCGACGCGTGGAACTTGGAAAAAGAATCCCCGATTCGGGTTAGAATGCTCACCCCACAGCAGCGC
>DAOWFV010000235.1 GCA_030637805.1 Acidobacteriota bacterium
GATCGACGAAACCCGGTGAGGTATGCGGGCTATCTCACCGATTCCTGTCGGTCGACGGCACCCGGCGGCGGGCGGGACGCACCGGTGGGTGGGCGGAAGACCCCAGGGGAAGGTCGGACCTGCCGTCTTCACTGAAGCCCGGCCCATAACCGAGAGGGTCGTGGTCTTTCCCGTGGCAGGTGAGGTAGCAGGCGCCCTCCCCAACCGAATCGGAGACATACTCCAGACGACCCGAGCTCGAAGCCAGGACGCCGGTGATGGAGGTCGGTTCGTTGAAGCGGATCAGCGCGCGGGCGGCGGTTGCGCCGTGCGCGTCATGGCAAAGGATGCAGGGGATCCGACCGGAGACCACGTGCTCGTCATGGAAGGGGAACGGGTCGGACTCCAGTACCACCTTTCGATCGTGGCAGGCGTAACAGAGAGCGTAGGTAGTCGGAGACTCAGGCTGTCCCTCCTGAAATGTGTACTCGGCTCCCAGCAAACCGGGAACGCGGCTGCCGTGCGGCCCGCGGGTCGATCCCGGATCGTCGTTCGTGTGGCAGTCCGTGCAGTTGATCATCGAGTTCGAGGTCAGCGGCGGCAGCAAGCTCGGCACGTCTCCCACGCCGAGGGCGAGGACAGGGTGATAGGAAGGGTTGGTGGGATCGAACAGCAGGCCTATGTCGTGAGGATCGATCGCCGACACCGCACGGCTCCCGTGACAGGCCAGGCAGAGTTCGGCTTCAAAGCTGAAGCCGCGTTTAGTTGACGGCTTTTGGCGGCCGACGTTGAGACCGTCGATCCCTCCCCGCGGGATCGACGCCACCCCGTGAACGCTGTGACACTCCACACATCGCGCTCCCCGGTGAACGATCGGCTTACTGAACTCTGAACGCACATCCGAAGGCCTCGCACCACTGCCCATGCCGAGCAGCTCTCGACGTCCGGGCACCGCGGTGCCCGTGTCATGGCACTCCAGGCACATTTCATCGCCCCAGGTGCGCAGCATCGGCGTCCCGGAGTAGCCGTGTCCCGAGTGGCAAGGCGTACAGGTCCGTGCCAACTTGCCGGGCTCGAAGTGCTTGCCGAGCTCGGCACCGTACATGGCCGCAGCCCCTCCGGCAAGGCCCAGACAGCAGGCGATTACGAGTGGCAGGCGACGCATAGTTCTCCCGGCTCCGAGGTCAAAAGGAAATCTCCGAACGGGTCATGGTGGGGGTCATGGCAGGTCATACACTGGATGCGGTCACCATCGTCGAGGCGCACCAACGGGTGGTTCCGCATCTCGCTGAGCGACACCAGAGGCACATCGCCCTTGGCGTTGTTGGTGGCGATGAGGTGATCGGTCACGGTGAACGAGACCGGGTGGTCGCCGGACAGATCCTGCCCGAGGTAAGCATCGGAGGCGGTTGGTAGGGTCGTGATGCCCCCGCTCATCGGAATATCTCCCGAGGCGATCGTCGAGCCGAGGGCGATGGTCCCGTCGTGGCACGACAGGCAGAGCTTCGAGGATCCGTTCGGCTGCGGGGCGGCGGCCTGAGAGGTGTAAGCGTCGAGGGTCTCGCTCCAGTACATCTGATAGGCCCCCCCGGAATCCTGCCGATTCCACAATGGCGCCTGGAACGAAGAGGTGTGCGGCGTGTGGCAAAAGACGCACACCCGCGTCTCGGCAGCGGCACGGACTGTCCCCGGCCCGGAGACCGACAGGTTGTGTACGGTGTCGCGGACCGAGTCCTGCCCGCTACCGCCCGCCGTGACCCCAAGGACGATCACCAACAGAAGAGCCTTCCTCATCGAGGTCCTTCCCTTCGCTGATAGCGTAACAGCTGCACCCGGCGATTCGAGGTATCGGCAACCGCGATCTCCCCGTTCGCGTCGCAGGCGAGCCCCGCCGGGTTCCAGAACTCGCCGTCGCCGGTGCCGTGGCGCCCCACGACCAGCAGCAGTCTGCCCTCCTCGTCGAAGACCTGGACGACGTCGAACCGGGCATCTGACAGGTAAAGATGCCCATCCGGATCGATGGCCAGCCCCTTGGGGAGCGCGAATTGACCGGTGCCATCGCCGTGCTCGCCGAAGCCACCGATCGGCCGCAGGTCGTGGGTGAGATGCTGGACGCGGAAGTTGAAAGTGTCGAGGACCCAGATCGTTCCATCGCCGGATTCGACGACCGCTGTGGGCATATTGAAGTCTCCGGCCTCGGTCCCCGCCCCACCCACGCGCGCTACCTCGAGCCCTTCGGCCGTCATTCGCACCACCTCCCCCGCCTCGGCATCGGTGAGAATGATGTCTCCGCCGGCGCAGACCGCGAGGCCGCCACAGCGCTTCACCGCTCCACTGCGGATTACCTCTCCTAACGGTGATCCGTTCGGTGCGAAGGCGTGCACCGCGCCGCCCGACCTGTCGGCAACCAGCACGCCCCGTTCTACCGCCGCAACCGCGACCGGCGAGAAATCAGGCGGGAGGCTCAGTCGAACCGCGGCTGTGCCGTCCCGATCGCAGGCGATTACGACTCCCAGGGCCGTGTCCACGACGTAAACCCGATCTCCCTGGAGAGCGACGTCCACCGGTTGGGCCAGCCGCCAGCGCTGGTCCGTATTGCCGGCGCCTGCCAGGGTCCGCAGGAATCCGCCCATACCGCGTGGTCGGAGTGCTTCAATCTCTCCCTGCCACGCCACTTCGCCCGGAGCAGCGACAGTCGCCGGCGGCCAGGTCAGCCGGTTCCCGTTCGGAGCGGGAGCCGAAGTACAGGCAGCCAGCAAAAGAACGGCAACGGACGCGGGATTGGCTTTCATCGGGTCATCTCTCCAATCCGAAAACCAAATGTGCGACGCACTCCGACCCAGATGCGACGAAAGCGCCGTCGCTCGACCCCGGTCTCCTCGACCCACTGTTCGCGATAACGAGTGTAGAACGAGAACCTGGCGTAGTTGATACGGATACCGGCCTCGGCCAGAGAATATGTTCCCGCAACATTGAAGACCTCTCGCTCCTCCTCTTGCGCCAGTGCATCGAGCACCATCCAATACCACGGCGTCCAGCTCAGATTCACCTGGCGGATGTTGGTGACGGTCGGAAGGTCTCCGCCCAGCACATCCACTCGATTCGCCGTCGCGCTGAGAGCGAACCGGCCGAGCCGGGCAGTCAGACGGCCCCGCGCGAGGTCCTCGGTCACCTCCTCCCCGCGATCCAGACGGACGCGGTATCGATAGTCGGCTTCGAGCGAGAACCCGACTCGACGCGACGGTCGGTAATCTGCGAGAAATCGACCACGCCTTCTCTCGCGCTCGAGGCCCGAGAGGAAGCTGCTTCCCCGGTAGGCATCATCAGAGCCGTAGTCTGGAATCGAGAGCTGATTGTTGAAGTACTCACCGTCGACCGCGACGCTGCCACGCTGGAAATTCCGTCTCACCGTTCCCGAGACGAAGCTCCCGAGGCTCGACTCGGTTTCCCCGTCGCTGGGTTTCACCTGGATGTATGAAACACGAGGATTCAGCGCGAGCCACCAGCCACCGAAGTTCTGGCCCCACCTCAGCCCGACGCCCACGGTGGGCTGGGTGAACCCGCTGCCGTCCGCGAGCTCGCTGTCGAGGAAACCGCCCCCCCCCTCGAAAAGAAGGGAGGGCGAGAGCGGAGCCACCACCCGCGCCGAGTAGGTTCCGGTCGTGGCCTCTTCGGTGTCGAAGCTGACGATCTGATAGTCGGCGGCAAGCTCCCAGAAGCCCTGCCCGCTGTAGTTGTGGCGCAAGAAATTGCGGACCAGGATATTGTCGGTCCATGGTGAGAATTCCTCGCTCTCCCGGGCGGAGCGGTACTTGTTGCCGATCACGTCGGTGTGCCAATAGACCCGGCCCGAACGGTTGAGGTCGAGGTCGAAGCGGCCCGACCCGATCTCCTGCTGCAACAACCCGTCGTAGAGATCATTCTCCCTCCATAGCAGTTGCAGCGTGATGTTCGCGATGCCTCCGGCGACGGAGGTCCTCAGCTCGGACCGTGCCGTCTCCTCGTCCCGCAGGGTGCTCGGGTCGTCGGCGGTGAATGACTGTTCGCGGTGTCTCAGACCCAGCTTGAACCAATTCTTGCCGCGAGCTCGGAGCGCATATTGCTGGTACTCCCGCACGCCGTCAACGAGGGCGCCCTGGGCCACGCCGTCGATATCGGTCCTGCTGCGGCCGGCGCCGAACTCGAAGCTCACCGGTCGATTCGAGAACAGTCGAAAGCCGCCGTCATAGTAGGTTTCGAGGACGTCGGTGTCCGGCTCATCCGTGAACTCCTGCCGCGAGAGGGCCCGCTCGATGCTCGCGTTGAAGGTGAGGAATCGGGGATCCGCGATATGACCGGCGACGAAGAGCGAGACGATGGTCTGCAGGTTCTTTCTCTCGGCGGTGGTTCCTTCCAACGTCTGCTCGTCGGTCAGGTACTCCGCGGTCAGACCCAGATCGAAGGTCACGCCGCTGCCGGCAGCTGCCTGCGATGCCGTAAGCAGAATCGCAACGAAGACCTGCCCGCATATCTCACACCTCCTCGCGATTTTCGCATCGCGAGGGGCCTCCGGCCGGGCCTCTAGCGCCCGCCTGCCCAACCCTGTATCTCGATCTCGGCGGCGGCGCTTTCCGCCGACTCGAAGGCGGCCAAGGCCTCGGTTTTTCGGGTGTCGAACAGGTGTCGGACGACCGCTCCGCGCACCTGGTCCAACGAGAGCTGCTCGGGAGCTCTCACCTCGAGAACCTGGATGAGATGAAAGCCAAAGAGAGTCCGTATGGGTCCGCGGACCGTGCCGATATCGGCGGCGAAGACCTCCCGGTCGATCTCCGGTTGCAGCGAGCCGCGGTGCACGAAACCGAGGTCTCCAACCTGATCACGGAACTTTGGCGAAAGGCTTTCGATCGAGTCATTGACTGCGTCCAGAAGGGCGACCTCGCCCCCACCCACTTGCAGCGCGAGACGTTGTGCCCTGAGCTCAGCCTGGTCCCATTCTTCCGCGGGCGCCGTCGGTGAAACCGGGAACAGCATGTGCACGACTCGCCGGGACTCGGGTCGCTGATACTCGTCGCGATGGGAGGCGAAGTATTTTTCGACCTGGGCAGCGCTCGGCGCCGACACAGTGGCCTTCACCGAAGCATCTGCTGCCGCAGCGGCCGCGTCGCGCACGAAGACCCGGCGGAAGTCGGCCTCCTCGATCCCCTTCTCCCGCAGGGCAGCCTCGTAAGCCTGCTGGTTCCCAAATCTGGCCCACACCTGGGCCAGGGCCTCCTCGGCCCGAGCGGGATCGACCTCGAGCCCGGTCTTCTCCGCCCACTGCAGTTTGACTTCCTTCAGTACCAGGATGTCCAGCGCTTGCCGCTCGAGTTCGCCCCGTCGTTCCTCCGACACCCGGCGGTGAAAGGTCCCACCTGTGATCAAGCCCGCGAGCTCACGTTCCACCTCCCAGCGTTGCAGGGCGACGCCGTTGACGGTTGCAGCCGGAGTCCCGGCGGGCGCCGACATCGCACCTGCGGACATCGCCACGACGAGGAGGCAGATCAGAAGACGTGAAGGCATCTGTTTTCCTTGGCCATGATAGCCGAGCGAATCAGACCGCATCTCAAATTTTCGGGAAGGCGGAGGGGCGGGCCTTTGGAAACAGAGGGACGCTTTCACGTCCCCCGGTCCCCAAAGAGGTCCCCTTCGATCACCCCTCTCAAGAGAGATTTACTTGGCGTGACAACGCAAGCAGATCACGCTGCCGGCCGGATCCTCCACCAGGAGGCTGGGGTTCGTTCCCACCGCCCCACCGTTGTGGACGTCGTGGCAGGTGGCGCACTCTACCTTGCTGGTGAAGAGATAGTCGGCAATGGTGCCGTCGGCATACGTGGAATTCGTCGGCATGAGCTCGGAGTCCTGACCCGCACCGGTACCGGGGCTGTAGACGATACTGATCGGGTGATCGTTCGACAGGTCGGTGCCGATCAGGGCGTCGCCGGTGACGAAGGTTGTTCCTCCGGTAAACCCGCCGAAGTTCTCGAGTGCGACGGTACCGTCGTGGCAGGAGAGGCAGGCCTTCGACACGTCGGCGGGTTGGGCGTCGATCGCCCCGTCGAGCGTGGGACTCGAGTACATCACGAAGGTGGCTACCGTCACCTCGTGGTTCCACAGCGGCGCCACGAAGTCCGTGATTCCGTGGTGGGTCGTGTGGCAGGGCAGACAGATCGTACCCCCGGACCACGTTTCACCACTGAAGTCGTGAGCACTGCCGGTGATGCCCTGCGCCCCGGCAAACCCCGCCACCAGAATCAGACCGAACGCCAAGACCGTTGCTTTCTTCATTCCTCGATGCCCTCCATTTCTTCCTGTCGGTTGAAAGCGCCCGATGTGCCTTCTTTCCTCGAAGACCCATCAGCAGCCCCCGCACTATACGCTGCAACCTGCATGCCTGAAACCACCCGATCTCACAATCCACGGGCCGTCGGCGGGTGGGCTGGCAAGAAAAGAGCTCCAAGTGTGATCCAACTCACATTTTCTCCTGTTGCTGAACTCCACGCCTCATCATGATCCCCCCTTGTCCGTCGCCCGTTGTTCGGCGAGTAGATCATTGGAATTCAGTGACTTGACCCATTAGCACCACGGTGCTCTCAGACATCGATCGTCAGAAACCTCCGGGAGGGCGGGGCGATCGCCTACTGTTCTTCCCGCCCGTTCCTCCGCAAGGTCTGTCGGAAATCCGGTCCCTGACGCCCGAGTGAGGGATTTCCCACAGTCACGCGTGTTGAGTGGGGATTCTGGCCCACCCGCCACCTGATCTACGGCGGCAACGGGCGCGGTTTCAGGGTGTGCCCAGGAACCGGAAGAGTTGCACTCGGTGATTCAGGGTGTCGGTCACCGCCAGGAGATTGCCCCGGCGGGCGATTCCGGTGGGCAGTGAGAACTGGGCGGGGCCTTCTCCCGGACTCCCGAACCACATCAGAAGCTCGCCGTCGAGGTTGAACATCTGCACAAGCTGGAAGGCGGCATCCACCTCGTAGACCACTCCGTTGGCGGAGTCCGCAGCCAGTCCCCGGGGGCGGTTGAGGTCGCCGGGACGATCTCCCACCTGCCCGAAGATCATGTCGAGATCGCCGGCGCTGTCGAAGACCTGGATGCGGAAGTTCAAGAAGTCGGCGACGTAGAGAAAGCCCTGCTCGTCGAAGGCCGCTGCCACCGGGAAGTTGAACGCCTCGGGCTCGGATCCGCGGTCGTTGGCTCCAAGCTCGAAGAGGGTGGATCCGTCTCTCGTGTCGAGGACATACACCTTGTGGGCACGGGTGTCGCAGACCGCGAGCCGCACACCGTCTGCAGAGAGAGCGAGCCCGGTCGGCCGAGCAAAGTTCTCGGAGGCCCCCAGGACCGTCCGCAGGCTAAGCTCCGCATCATAGACGTACACCACGCCAGTCCTGGCGTCGCTGACGTAGAAGGCGCCATCTTCCGCCACGGCAACTCCAACCGGCTCCGCCAGTGGCGCCCGTGCCGTGCCCTGGAAGATGTCGAACCGCCGCGTCTCGGCGTTGATGAACACCACTCCCCGGAGCTCCTGGTCGACCACGAGGAGGGTGTTGTCGGGGCTGATTGCAACGGCCGTCGGCGCCAGGAGCGTCGGCTCCCGTTCTTCCTCCCCTACCAGGACGCGCCTCAGCTTGTGATGCCGCGGGTCGACGTCCGAGCGCTTCGCATAGCTGGCGACCCACTCCACTACGGGGTCCGCCGGTGCAGCGGGGAATGCGAGCGCATCCGGCCGCTGCGCCGTCAGCTCGGACTTCGACCCGCCGGTCGATGACGAGCAGGCCCCGGCGACGCAGGCAACGATCACGAGCGCTGTCATACGGAGGAGGTCTTTCATACGGTCTTGTTCCTCACTTCGGATGGCAGGCGGTGCACAGCTCGGCCCGGGACCCGGCGCCAAAGGCGAAGAGCTGCCGGCTCGGCGCGGTGTGGGAAACGTGGCACGAAAGGCACGTCATCTGCGTTCCAATCAGAGATTTCGGAAGATTTGACCGCCGTTTCTCGGCGATCGTGCCGCTCACGGGATGGCTCGGAATGGGGTGATCGCGCTCGCGGGAGGCGTCGAGACCCACCACCTTCAACGACCGTGCGCGGTCAGATCTCAGGACAAAGCCACCCGCGAGCGTCACCTCGTCCCCTTCGACGATCACCTCACCCGCGAGATGGCACCCGTTACAGAGTTCGTTGCCCGAGGCTCGCAGTAAAAAGTTGTTTTCGCTCCCATGGGGAAAATGACAGCTCTGGCAGCCGAGCCAGTCGATGGCTCCGTGGTTCACCTCGTCGTGCGCAGGCGCCTGGTCCTCGTGGCACGGTGTGCAAATCTCACCGCCGGGCGCCTGCAAAAGCTTGGGTTGGCTCGACGCGTGCGGGGAGTGGCAGTCCACACACTCGCTGACCTCCATCGCCGGGTGCGGCACGGAGGCCCCATCCACTTCGGCCTGAACATCATCGTGGCAGACGAAGCAGAGATCCGATCCTCCTGCCACAAGCTTGTTTGCGGATCCATCATGGCAGTTCGCGCAGTCGTCCACGAACGGAGGGTGGAGCGAGCCGCCTGCCAGGAGATGGGGCTCGCTCGAACCGTGCGGGTCGTGACACTCCGTACAGCGAACGGACCCGAGATCCGCGCCGAGATGAAGGTCGGCGAGCAGCCGATCCTCGCTGTCGTGGCAGCTCAGACACAGCGCGCCGACCTCGGCGATGAGCTGGGCCGGATACTCGCTCCGGTGCGGGTCGTGGCAGGTTTCGCAGCCGTAGGAGAGGGCGGCATGCGCCCCCTCGCCGGAGCTCTTCTCCTCGATGCCGCGATGACATGAAAGGCAGAGGTCGCCACCGGATGCCTCGAGAAGGTTCGGGTCTTGTGCCAGATGCGGGCTGTGGCAGCCCGTGCAGGCCCCCTGGGCGACTGCGGTGTGCACGTGACCGCGGGCGAAATCCTCCTCGAGATCACCGTGACAGGCGTAACAGAGCTCCGCACCCTCGACCTGCAGCCGCACCCGGGTGCCACGTGGAATGCGGTGGCAGGCGTCACACGATCCCTCCTCGAAAGGCGCGTGCTGGTTGTCGGCCGACAGCATATGGTCGGTGTCCGACCCGTGCGGCGCGTGGCACGTGCGACAGTCCGCCCGGCTCACCGGTATCGGATGATCGGAGTCCGTTGTGGCCGGATCGTGGCATGAAAAGCAAAGCTCGAGTGCCGGAGCGACGAGGAGGTGTTCCTCGGCAGCGCTGTGCGGATCGTGGCAGTTCGTGCAGTCATCGGAGAGCGGAGCGTGAGGCGCCTTCACCTCGCCCTCGACAAAGTCACTCATGCCGTCGTGGCAGATCAGACAGAGCTCAGGTCCGTCGCTCACGAGCTCCACAGTGGCCTGTTTCTCTTGCCGCGTGAACTCATGGCAGGACAGGCAGCCCTCCTCTGCGGGCGCATGGCGAACCCTGCCCTGAACAACTTCCTCGTGACAGGTCGCGCACTTCGCCTGTTCCGGATCAACCAGCGTCGGGTGCTCGGCGGTCTCTCCGAGGGAGGCAAGAGCCAGGATCGCGATCCCTGCAGCGAGGGTTGACCCATGTTTGGCCCCGAAGTGGGCGATAATCCGCATTCATCCTCCTGGCCCCGGTTGCGCCGGCTAGAGCGCATCGACGAAGACCGATCTTAGTGTACCCCGCCACAATTGGAGTGGTATTCGGTCGCATATCGCACCACGTCATCCACGAGGCCGGCGGGGACTCTTCAGTTCGGTCGTTCACGAGGGGCGGGCCCCTGAAAATCGATCTCGTCGATCAACCGCTCGACGCGGGTGCGCAGGTCACTGACAGAAAACGGCTTGCTCAGGCTGCGATCGGTCGGACACGGCAGGTCCGCCTCTCCATAGGTCGCCTCAGCGACCGCTGTGCAGCAGAGGACGGGAATCGGCGGCCGGTGGGCGCGACAGAGATCGCTCAGGAGGTTCCAGTCCAGGTTCGATGGGGTGATGTTGAGAATCGCCGCATCCGGCGGATCATCTCGCAAGATTGCCTCCGCCTCGCCAAACGATGTAGCCCGTTCAACCGTCACCTCATCCGGCGCCACGGTCGACACCAGCCAGGCCATGAGTTGCGAACCGTCGACAATCAGCAGTCGTGCCATCTTCGATGCGGGATCTTGTTGCAATCCGCGTACCACCACTTCCAGCCGGCCGCTCAACGCCGCGGAGGGGTCAGATGTCGAGCTTCTTGATCCTGTAGCGCAGCTGATCGCGGCTGATCCCGAGAAGCTCGGCTGCACGGGTCTGGTTTTGGCCGGTGGCTTTCAGGGCGCGGCTCACCATCTCGCGTTCCACTACCAGAAGAGGCACGATTCCCTCGGGCACTCCTTGGCCGGCCCCCATCCCGGCTGGTGCCGATTCGAGCTGGAGTGGGTCGAGGATCAACGACTGGCGAGAGATTTCCGGATCCTTCTCCAGGATGACCGCGCGTTCCACAACGTTGCGGAGCTCGCGGACGTTTCCCGGCCATGGGTAGGTGAGGAGCTCGTTCTCGGCCTCGCGGCTGAAGCCCTCGAAGTTCTTTCCGGCCCGCGCCTGCAGCGAGCGGAGGAATGATTTCGCCAAAGGCAGGATGTCCTCCGCCCGATCGCGGAGTGGCGGCAGCTCGATCGGGAAGATGTTGATTCGATAGTAGAGATCATCCCGAAACGCCTTCTCCCGCACCATCGCCCGCAGATCCCGGTTCGTGACCGCGATGATCCTCAAGTCCACCTGGATCTCCCGCACACCACCCACGCGGCGGAAGATCCGATTCTCCAGGAGGTGGAGGAGCTTGGCCTGGAGATCGAGCTTGAGCTCTCCAATCTCGTCGAGGAGGACCGTGCCTCCGTCACCGAGCTCGAATGTCCCGGGTTTGCTCCTCTTGGCGTCGGTGAACGCGCCCTTCTCGTGACCGAAGAGCTCGCTTTCGAGGAGCTGGTCGGGAATCGCGGCGCAGTTGACGTCGAGGTAGGGCCTGTCGGCACGGGAGGAGTTGGCGTGGATATACCGGGCAATCACGTTCTTTCCGGTACCGCTCTCACCCAGGAGCAGGACGGTGTCCACCTCGGATCGCGCCACCTCGCAGGCAATCTCGACGGTGCGCCTGAACTGCGGGGAGTGGGCGATAATGTCGAGGTCCAGCGTGCGTTCGCGAAGACTCCTCGCGACCTGTGCGTCACGCCGGTCGGCGCGAATCTCGAGAGACCGGTTGACGAGGTCGATCAACGCCTTGTGGTCGACGGGCTTGGACAGGAAGTCGAGGGCGCCGAGCTTCATTGCCCGGACCGCGTCCTCGACCTCGCCGACCGCCGTCATCACGAGCACCACCGACTCCTCGAGCCTGGATCGGTTGGTCTCGAAAAAATCCAGACCGTGGCCATCGGGCAGGGACAGGTCGAGGAGCGCCATGTCTGGACGGTGCTTGGAGAGATGGAGATCGGCCTCCGCGAGGGACTCAGCCGAAAGGACCGAGTGCCCCTCCCTTTCGAGTCTCTGCTGAAGTGACCAACGGAGGAGGTTTTCGTCCTCCACGAGAAGAATCAACGCCATCGATCAGGCCTCCGTCTCGGTTGATGGAGCCCCGGCTTCCGCCAATTTCCCGGGCAGTAGAACGAAAAATGTGGCTCCTCGGCCGAACTCCGACCTCAGTTCCACGCGCCCACCATGACGAATGACAAGGCTTCGGACCACCGCGAGCCCGAGCCCGGTACCGGTGAACTTGGTGGTGTAGAAGGGCTCGAAAATCTCATCCTGGTTCTCCTCGGCAATTCCGGGACCGTCATCCTCGACTGCGAGGATCAGGCCGTCCCGATCTGGGAAGGCGGTGGCCCGAACCGCGATTATGCCCGAGGCGCCGATCGCGTCCGCGGCGTTGCTGACCAAGTTGACCAGGACATGGCGGATATGGACCGGGTCCAACTCGAAAGAACCGACACCCGGAGCAATCTCGACCTTGAGGTCGATGTCGCGTTTCTCCAGGTTGAGACGGAGCAGCTGCACTGAGTCCTCGATAAACGCCCGGATGTCGGTTGGGACGCGTTTGGGCGGCGAGGGGCGGGCGAAGCTGAGCAGCGAGTGGATGGTTCGATTGACCCGGTCGAGCTCGGCAACCATCTGATCGAATAGCGCTCGCTGGGCATCATCGACGCAGTCGTCTCCCAGGATTTCGATTACGCCTCGGATCCCGGCCAGGGGGTTCTTGATCTCGTGGGCCAGGCCGGCGGCGATCTGGCCCAGAGAGGCCATGCGCTCGGCGTGGTGGAGCCGACCCTCGACCTCGGCCTCGCTGGTGCGGTGATGATCCAGCAGCTTCTGCAGAGAGTCGAAAATTTCGGCAGATACCGGGTCGAGGATCAGTCCGGGTACCTCCTGCCGCCCTGACGCACCTGGATTTCCCGGACTTCCCTCGACGTGCAAACGGGCGAGCGATCGCCGGGTCAAGGCGACGAGACCGATGTTCAACGCGCCCACGAGCAGCGCCCAGGCGACAATCAGCATCGCCAGGTTTCGCCGTAGTCGACGGTCCGCAGCTGCAATCTGTACGGTCAGGTCGAGCCGCATCGTCGCGACGCCGAGGACTGCTGTCGGCTCGTGGCACTCGACGCACCGGTCCTTCGACCGGAGACGGATCATCCCGTGCAGCAAGACCAGCTTCCCGTCCCGGTCGAAGTGGAAGCTCTCCTCCTCCGTACCGGCGAGAAAGGTAACGACGTCCGGATCCTCCTCCCCGGCTGAGCTCATCAAGGCACCGTTCGACCGGTAGATCTTGAGGTCGAAAAGCCTGTGGGTGGCGGCAAACTCACTGACCGCCCGCGGGACCTCATCCCGCTCGTGCGATTCCATGAGTGGGTGAAGATCACGGACCGCCTCCGTCATCAGCCAGCGCGCATCGGTGCTGTGGGTGCGGAGAATCTCTCCCCGGACGATCTGCATGGTTCCGAAGTAGAGCAGGGCGAAGGCAACGACGTGGACCGGTATCGTCACCAGCAGGTGTCGCCCCCGCAGACCCGGGATCCATGCTTCCGGCCGGCGGAGCACATCGAGGAACGGTTTGACAGCGTCCATCCGGCTCATTCTAGCGAATGATTTGCAATCTCGTCTGTGATCCTTGGGCGCCGGCTGTGTTTTCAGTCTCCGTCGAGTCAAGGATTCCTGTGCATCGCGGGATGGCAGCGCATGCAGTCGTTGAGCGGGAATGCCACCGTGAGGTGGCAGGCGCCGCAGAAACGCCCCTCCAGAATGAAGCGCATCTCAAAGTGCTCGGTCGTCTTCTTCTTGATATTGAACACGTCGGGGTGACAGTTGGCACAGTCAAGGAGTTGGACGTGGGCGCCGTGCGGAAACACCGCGGGCGGGATGTTGAACCACTCCGCCTCGAGCTGAAGCTCTGTTGTGTAGTCGAGAGGCTTCTCGTCCTTGAAAAATGCGTACCTGGGTTCGAGATCCTCCTGCGCTGCCATCCAATCGATCTCGTTTCCGAAAGGGGCGTCGGGCAATCGCCTCCGGAATTCGTGAAACGCCTTTTTCTCGGATCGGACCTTGCCCGCATGGCATCGTTCACAGGTCCTCTCCTCGTGCGCGAACGCCTCCTTCCCGTTGTGGCAGGCGCCGCAAAAGAGGCCGTGTCGGTTGTCCTTTTCGGTGATCTCGGTGGCGTTGGTTTCGAACTGGAAACCAAGCTCGAAGTGGCAAACCCGGCAGCTGTATCGGGCTCGGTGCCGCCAGTGGGAGAAAACGACCGGTTTGACGTTGTTGGCAGTAGACAGCCGATCGATGACGACCGTACCGTAACGATCTGGAGGGGGGAGTTTCGGCAGGTCAAAGACCCCGGCGAGAACAGTAGAGATCGCCAAAGAGGCCGCAGCCGCCGCCACTACGCTCGGCCGAAACGAAGCCATCACACGACGGGTTCGGTGTGGCAGCGTTGGCAGTCGTCGGTTGGGAACGACACTTTGCTGTGACATCCGCCGCAGAAGCGGCCCTCGAAAATCTCTTGCATCGTGTAGGTGGTTGCTCCCCTGGTGACGCCGAAGATCTGGGGGTGGCACAGCTCGCACCCGTTCCACACCGTGTGCTTCTGGTGCGAGAAGATGATGTTGGGCATGGTGATCTCGTTGGCGGTGAGCTGTTCATCGTTCGGATTCACCAGCTTGGGTCGGCGAAAGGAGACCGACTCGATGATGTCGACGGGCGCGATCAACCCGTCATCCTCGGCCTTCACCCAGTCGATCCCATTGCCGAATCGCTCGCGCGGCATTCCCTCTCGAAAAACGTAGAAATCGTTCTTCGGCTCGATCTCGAGGCCGACCGAGTGACACCGGTCACAGCTCCGCGGGCCCCCTTCAGCCATCTTTCCCTCCTGACACCTGAAGGCGATCTCTCCGTTGTGGCAGGTGCCGCAGTACATCCCGT
Source organism: Acidobacteriota bacterium (assembly GCA_030637805.1). Taxonomy (GTDB): domain Bacteria; phylum Acidobacteriota; class Thermoanaerobaculia; order Thermoanaerobaculales; family Sulfomarinibacteraceae; genus Sulfomarinibacter. The sequence goes on from DAOWFV010000235.1 coordinate 14,409, forward strand.
GGCGGTTGTCGTCCTCGGTGATGCCGGTCTCGTTGGCCGTCATCCCGAAGCCGATGTCCACGTGGCACAGCCGGCAGGTGTAGTTGGCCCTGTGAAGCCAGTGGGGAAACTCCACGGCCGCGATCTGGTTAGCCGTCGAAGCGTTGTCGATTACCGTCGTGCCATACTCGTTTGGTTTCGGCCGCGGTTTGCGAACTCCGAAGGTCTGGCTGACCGCCGTAGACCACGCCAAGACGGCCACGACTGCCACTACCATCGCAATCTGAAAATACCGACGTGTCATCATTCACCTCCGCATCCCCCGGGTTCTGAGTCGGCCGAATCAACGGCCGGGCTCGGTGGATTTTCGCCTCCCGTTCTCGCCTCAAATCTCGGCACCCCCCGGCCTGCCGCCGACAGGCACCTTCAAAATTCACGGAATTCGATTTTCTCGCGAGTAATATATCATTTGCAAGTGTTTTAAAATATGCATATTCTCATTATTGAACCAAGTTTCCACGGTCGATCACGAGACCCGGCGCCGGCCATTGAGAGTCGCGCTACGGGTTTCCACCTGTGAGAACCCACCTCCGGTGGAACGGATCTTGCTTTTTCTATAGTCTTGAGCCGATGGAGGTGCGCCGGAGTGGGTCATATTCCGCAATCCGCGGGTCACGGGCACGGTTCGACATCGCTGAGAGGGGCGAGGACGACCACGCGCCTGAGAACCCGGTGTGAGAGGGAGCGCGGTTTGCGCGACCGAACCGCGTTCACTCTGCGCCGAAGTTTGTCGGTAATCGTGCTGGTGATGCTGGGCGTCGCAGGCGTGTCGTGGGCGGCGCCGCCTGTGATCCACTCCCTCACCGCCGACCCGGTTCAGGTCTTCCCGGCGGGTGAATCGCAGCTGATGTGCACCGCATCCGATCCGGACGGCGACCCGCTGGTTTTTTCGTGGACCAGTGACATCGGCACGGTGACCCCGGGCGTCGACGGAGCCGCTGTCTTCGAGGCCGGTGATCTCGGAATCGCCACAGTGACCTGTACGGTCACCGATACCGGCGGAGAATCCTCGTCGGCCCAGGTGGGAATCTCGATCACCTCCGCGGTGGCGGATCGATCACTTACCGTCGGCCTCGTGGCGCCGCAGAAGGTCGCGGTGGACTCGATGGGCGACGTCTACGCAGCCGAC
>DAOWFV010000165.1 GCA_030637805.1 Acidobacteriota bacterium
AGCCACGGCTGCCGGCTCCCGTTGGCCCGTCCCAACGCCTCCAGCAACAGCCCCGGGAAGAGCAGCAGAAGCGGCCACAGCCCGGCGCCGGGGAGAGCGAGGGCGAGCGTCAGGCCCGATGCAGCGGCGAGGAGCCAGGGAAGGGCACGCTTCATGGGAGGAGTATACGAGAGGGAAGTTGAGAGATAGGAGTCTTGAGTTTTAAGTTAAGAGTTTTGAGTTTTGAGTTTTGAGTTAACTCTCAATTCTCAATTCTCAATTCTCAATATTGGGTTGAACCCGCGGCGGAGCTTTTCTTCGTCAAAAAATTCGAAATTTGAAATTTGAAATTCCCAAAACCCAAATCAGCCAGGATGTCCGAGATGGTGCCAGCGCGCCGGGTCTGCGGCGGGCGGCCGCCGGTTTACGCTGCGGATCGAATAATTTGAATTGAGTCCTGTTATCTTCTATGAATGGAGCACGGAGAGACCGGCCGGATCAAACGCGAGCGCCGCACCATCGAGGCGATGATTCGCATCTTCTGCCGGGCTCGCCACAGCGGAGGATCCGTCCCGTGCCCCGGTTGCGAAGACCTGAAGGCCTACGCGCTCTGTCGCCTCGACCGGTGCCCCTACGGCGCGGACAAACCCGCGTGCACGAACTGCCCGATACATTGCTACAAACCCGACTACCGGGAGAGGATACGCGAGGTGATGCGGTTCGCCGGACCTCGAATGGTGACCCGGCACCCGGTACTCGCCCTGCGCCACCTGATCGACGAACGGCAGGAGGCCCCTCCTCGACCCGGGGCAGAGTAACCGGCGATCACACTGTGAATTCCGCCAACACTTCCTCGGTGTGCTCCCCTAGCTGAGGCGCGGGCCGTTCCGGGGTATTTCCGAGATCTGGTAGGGAGGGTCCCACCCCTGCCAGGGTCCCGCCGCCCGGCAACGGCGTCTCCTCGAGCAGCCCGGCGGCGACAAACGCGGGCTCCGCGCGCGCCTCATCGGTGGAGTGGACCGCACTCATGGGGAGGCCCCGCTCCTCGGCGAGGCGCAGCCAGTGCTCCCGGGGATGCAGCGCCAGGGCGTTTTCCACTGCCGCCGCAGCCTCCTTCCCCGCCTCGGCCACCGAAAAAGCCGCTCCCTCCAACTCCGGCCGCTCGACCATCTCCACGAAATTCGTCCAGAACTTGGGTTCGAGCGCGGCCAGGGACAGGCTATTGCCGTCCCCGCAACGATAGATCCGGTAGCAGGGACAGCCACCGCCAAGAAGGGTTCCGATCACCGCGTCCCCACCGACGGCTCGCTCGGCCCAGCCCCAGGTCAGGAACGGCAGGGGCCCCGCGGCCAGCGGCTGTTCGATGCGAGCGCCGCGACCGTCCCGCTCCCTGGCAAACAGGGCGGCCAGGATCGCCGTCGAGGCCAGGATGCCCGACGTGATGTCTGCGAGCTGGATTCCCGGCACCCGACCACCGACCAGATCGAGCAGGCCGGCCAGGGAGCACAGGTTGAGGTCATGGGCGACGCGATCGCGAACTTCGGGGGCGGTACCGAATGACGAGAGCGCACACCACACGAGCCGGGGGTTTTCGCTCGCCATCTCCTCCCAACCCAGCCCCCAGTCGTCGAGGGTTCCAGGGCGAAAGCTCTCCACCAGCACGTCGGCACGAGAGGCGAGGCGCCGCATATGCCCTGCGTCCCCCTCATCCCGAAGATCGAGGGTGATGGATTCCGCGCCACGGTAGAAGGCAGCAAACCCAACCCCGATTCCGCCCACCAGCGGCGGCACCATTCGCATGGGGTCGCCAGCGCCGGGGTCCTCCACCTTGATCACGCGAGCGCCGAGGTCGATGAGCTGGCGAGCCAGCACCGCGCCGGGGAGCATTCTCGTCAGGTCGAGGACCACAACCTCAGCCAAGGGCGATTTCGACTGCTCGGTGTTCATCCGTGCACTCCCGAAATTTCCAATTCTCAGTTCTCAATTCCCAATTCTCCCCGACCTCCGGTGAAATCGGGAAAGGGCGGGCAGAAATTGAGAATTGAAAATTCAAAATTGAGAATTCGTCGACGCCTATCCATAGAAATTCCCGCCGTTCTTCGCCATCTCCGCGAGCATGGCCGCAGGTTCAAAGCGCTGCCCATGTATTTCGGCCAGGGCTTCCAGCCGCGATACCATCTCCTCAGCACCGGTTGCGTCGATGTAACGGAAGGGGCCGCCGCGGAAGGGTGGAAAGCCGAGACCGAGGATGGCGCCGAGGTCGCCGTCCCGCGGCGAGGCGATCACCCCTTCCTGCAGGCAGTGGACGGCCTCGTTGACCATCATCAACGCCAGGCGATCCTGAACCGTCGAAGCCGCCACATCCTTCCGCGGGGCATCGCCAAGCAGGCGGTAGACCTCGGGGTTGACCTGTTTCTTCCCTTTCTTCTTCTTCGCCGGGTAGAGGTAGAAGCCGCGTCTGCTCTTGCGTCCCTCGAGGCCGGCCTCGACGAGACTCGGCATGGCCTGACTGCCCTCGAGGCCGCGGTGTGCAAAGGCCTCCCCGAGGTGCTGCGCCACGTGGGCGCCGACGTCGATCCCCACCTCGTCGACCAACGCCAGGGGACCCACCGGGTAGCCGAAGTCCTTCATCGCCCGGTCCACGTCCTCGATGCGGGCGCCCTCCTCCACCAGCAGGACAGCCTCGTTCAGATAGGGGGCGAGGATGCGGGTGGTGTAGAAGCCCGGCCCGTCCTTGACCACGATGCAGGTCTTGCCCTGGGCGGTGCCGAAGGCATGGACGGTGGCCACCGCCCACGGCGCGGTCGCCTCACCGACCACGATCTCCAACAGCGGCATCTTGGGCACCGGCGAGAAGTAGTGCATCCCGATCACCCGCTCCGGGTGGCGTGCCCCGACGGCAATCTCCGTGATCGGAAGGGCGGAGGTGTTTGACGCAAAGACCGTATCGGCCGCCACGATTTCCTCGACCTCTGCCAGCACTTTCCTCTTGAGCTCGAGGTCCTCGAATACCGCCTCGACCACCAGGTCCGCACCGGTAAGATCACCCGCCTCGGTCGTGAGGAGCAGGCGCGAACGGCGTTTGTCCGCGACGGCCCTGGAGAGGGCCCCCGAGCGCACCTGACGCCGGAGCCCGTCGTCCACGGTCTTCGCCGCCCTGCCCAGGACCTCGCCCGAGAGATCGCGAACCACGACCGGGCACAGACCGAGGGAGACCGAGGCTACGCCCGCGCCCATGAACCCTCCGCCGAGGACGGCGAGCCGGGTGACCTCGCGGGCCTCATCCCCGGCGATCTGCTTTTTCGCCTCGTTCATGGAGTGGAAGAGGCGCACCAGGTTGCGGCTCACGGGGCTTACCGCCAGTTTGCCGAAGTACTCGCTTTCGCGCGCCAGACCCGCGACGCGCCCCTGTTTCAACCCTGTCTCCACACAATCGAGGATCGCCGGCGGCGCCGGAT
>DAOWFV010000123.1 GCA_030637805.1 Acidobacteriota bacterium
AGGAGCTTTTGCTCCACCACCCGCTGCGTAGCCATCTGAACCAGCTCCTGCTGGTCCGGGACCTTGTCCCGCCCACCCATCTGACCGGCGATGTTCTGCATCACCATGCTGATCTCGGCGGCGTAGACCAGATCGTCGTTGACCTTGAGGACTGCGGGGTTGATGTTCGCGTCGGGAGCCGGGGATTCCTGCGCAAAGCCGGTCGCCGCGATCGAGACGAGCGCCAGGAGGATCGTTACATTTCGTCTGTGTGTCTTCATTTTCGACCTTTCAGGGTAGTGCCGGGGGTGTCACGCCGCCGACGAGGGCGCAGTCTAACATTTTTCGTAGCAAGCGGCGCTGTGAACCGCACAGTATTGCCGCTGTCGCCATGGTTTTGTCCCGGCAGGAGGTAGGCGTCAGCGCTGTGACCGGGCCCCGAGCGCGAGCTTGACCGGCCGCATGGTGCGTAGCACCGGCAGCAGACCGACGGTTTCGTCCCAGAAGGGCGTGCGCCGGTACCACCACAGGTAGCGGGCGCGGCGGTCGGCGGCGAAATCGGGGTCGTCGAGGGCAGCCTGCCATTCCTGCCGGATTGCCTCGTCGGCCAACAACTCGCGTGCGAGCCTCTCGAGAACATCGGTGCCGATGTAGATCTTGCGCTCGAAGAGACTTGACACCGCCCCCCACCGCACCAGCGAGTCGGAGGCCTCGGGCTCGAAGAGCTGGACCGCGATCTCGAAGTTCGGCTGGTCTGCGGGGATCCACAGGCTGCCGGCGGGGATCGTTCGGCGCTCGGTCTGTCTGCTGACCTCGAAGTCCTCGACCATTACCACCCCCTGGTAGGGAAAGGTCGCGAATTCAGGCTTGGACAGGCGGATGGTCTCGACCTCGAGCTCGACGTCCTTCTCGATCCGGTAGGCCCGCAACCCGTGGCCGGCCGTCACCTCCTCGATCTGCGGCCAGCCGGCGAGCACGATATAACCGCGGGGCCGGGGCAGGGCCAGCTCGGGAACCGGGGTGTGGCGCCACTCGAGATCCACCTCCCGAATCTCTCCCGGGTGATAGCGGACCCGCTTGCCGCCGAGCACGACTGAGTCCTCGACCGTCCACTCGTAGGCGGGCCAGGTGAGGGTGTCTCCCTCCTCGGCGACGCCCCATCGAACCACCACCTCGGACGGCTCGGCATCGGCGCGGCCCCGCGCGACCTCGGCGGCGTCCGCCGCGGCGATTGCCTCCACCAGCTCCTGGCCGGAGCGCCCGACCTCTCCGATCAGCTCTTCCATGAACGCGCGGTTGGCGTACACGCGGTCTTGGAAGGGCTTGTGGGCGTGCATCTCGATCAATATCGAGGGCCGGTTACGGAGTGGGAAGTAGCCGGAAGAGTAGCGCGGCTGCGACACGTCCCAGATCATGCCCTCGGTCGGGTCCGACGCCGAGACGAGGCTCACGTAGGGTCCGTTGGGGTGGCCGGCGGCCTCGATCTCAGCCAGGACCTTCGGCAGGTGGGCGCCGACCCAGGCGTCGACCCTCCTATCGAGCTGCGGCGCCTCGGCCACCAGCCAGGTCAGCACCCAGGCGTGGTCGGAGCCGTTGGTGACGTGGTTGTCCACGTGCAGGTGCGGGTTCCAGACTGCGGCCAGCCGCGCCATCGCCCTCGCCTCCGGGCTCTCCAGGCGCAGGAAATCGCGGTTGAGGTTGATGCCGTTGGTGGTGGCGCGGTAGCCCATCCCTTCGACCGGCCCATTCTGGTTGGAGCGGTTGTAGGGCGAGACCCGTTCGTGGCCGTCGGCGTTGTAGATCGGCGCGAAGAGGATGATCACCCCCTTCGCCAGCTCCGGCTTTCGCCCGAGCGCGATGTCGCGCAGGACCATCAGGGTCGCGTCCTTGCCATCCACCTCGCCGGCGTGAATGCAGCTCTGCAAGAGCATCACCGGCTTGCCGGTCGCGGCCGCCGCTTCGGGGGTGAACGCGCCGTCTGAAGACACGATGGCCAGCGGCAATCGGCGCCCCTGCGCTGAGCGGCCGCAGTATGATACCTCGATCAACCCCGCCGCCACCGCCTCCACTCGATGTAAGAAGTCCATGGTTTCGTCGTAGCTCGAGGTGGCACGGAAGTCACTCTTCTCGGCCACCGTCAGCCACTCGTCGGGGAAATCGTCCGCACCAACGGTCAGGCACGGGATGAACAGAATGGCAAAGAGAACGAGCATCCGTTTCATGCGCGACACTGTAGCTGATCCTCCGTGACCGGCCCACCACAGCCACCACAGAGACACAGAGGACACGGAGCCTCACAGAGGGA
>DAOWFV010000173.1 GCA_030637805.1 Acidobacteriota bacterium
AAAAAGGGCAGCCTGCGCGACACCCTGCCCGAGTACTTCACATCCGAGATGATCAAGGGGCTGGTCTAGCGCACCCCAGGTCTCGAGAAAGACATGGTGGGCGACATAATGCTCGGCTGTGCCATGCCGGAGGGCGAGCAGGGCATGAACGTGGCCCGCCTGGTCGGTCTCGCGGCCGGCTTCCCAACCGAGGTCCCGGCCATCACCGTCAACCGGTTCTGTTGCTCCGGCTCGCAGACCATTGCCCTGGCCGCCGACAGCATCCGCGCGGGCAACTCCGAAATCGTTATTGCAGGCGGGGTCGAGTCGATGTCGATGGTGGCCATGGGCGGCAACAAGCCCATCGCCTATCCCGGACTGATGGATACCCTGCCCAACGCCTACGCGGCCATGGGCACCACGGCCGAGGTCGTGGCCAAGCGCTTCGGCATCACCCGCGAGATGCAGGACGAGTTCGCCTACCAGTCGAACATGAAAGCCTCAGCGGCGCTCGAATCCGGCAAGTTCGCCGACGAGATCGTGCCCCTCGATGTCCGTGTGCGCGAAAACGGCAGCTGGCGAGAGTTCGTCTTCGACACCGACGAGGGTCCACGGCCCGACACCACAGTCGAGAGTCTCGCCAGGCTGAAACCCGTCTTCGACCCCATGGGTACCGTTACCGCCGGCAACGCCTCGCAGATCAACGATGGCGCCGCCGCGGTCGTGATCATGGGCGACGACACCGCCAAGGAGATGGGGCTCGAGCCCATCGCCTACGTTCGCCACTGGGCGGTAGCCGGCGTCGATCCGGACATCATGGGTATCGGCCCGACCAAGGCGGTACCGAAGCTCCTGGCCAAGGCCGATCTCAGCCTCGATGACATCGACCTCATCGAGATCAACGAGGCCTTCGCCAGCCAGTCGGTCTACTGCGTCAACGAGCTTGGTCTCGACCCCGAGAAGACCAACGTCAACGGCGGCGCGATCGCCACCGGCCACCCCCTGGGGGCCACCGGGGCGGTACTGACGGTGAAGATTCTCGGCGAGCTCGAGCGCACCGGCGGCAAACGCGGCATTGTCACCATGTGCATCGGAGGTGGGATGGGGTTTGCGTACCTGCTGGAAATGGCGTAGATTTTTCTAAATTGAATGCGATGACCCGGTCGAACGACCGGGTTTTTTCTTGGCGAAACGCAGGTACGAATTCGGAATTCGAAATTCGGAATTCGGAATTATCGGCGCGGGGAGGCGCTTGGAGGAATGGCAAAGCTGTGCCCGCGCCTGGGCGCGGTGACGCCACCTTTGTCCTTGTCATCCTGAGCGGAGCGCCCCGAGCGCGGAGTCGAAGGATCCCCTGAAGCAGGAGATAGGCTGAGTTCTCAACACTCTCCGGGAACTTTCTGGCACCCTGCGGGCGCCGTGCCGCACCCAAGCGCGGGCACAGTGCTCAACTCACCTGACTGGCGCTTCGCGCCGGTAATTCCGAATTCCAAATTCCTACTTCACTCTCTTCCTGATGTTCCGCATGATCTGCATGGAGATGGACTTGTCGCCGAGGGTGCCAACCTTGATCTTCACCGACGTGTTGCCGGAACCGATCGCCTCGAGGTAGATAGACACCTTCGTGCCCACAGCCATGCGGGCCGTGATCTTGCCCTTGAGCTGGTCCACGTTGCTGTCAATTCCGACCAGCTCGAGGTCCTCGAGGGTCGCCTCGGTGGCCTCGATCACCTCGGACATCGATCCCTGGAGGACCGCCCTGAGGGCTCCTTCCGCCGGGCTGTACTGCGCCTCGGTCCCATCCGGTGCCACCACCGTCGATTTGCACCCAACCAAGAGTCCGACACACGCCACAAAAATGAGCATCTTTTTCATGGGCAATACCGTACCCGTTCCCAACAGAATTGTCGACGCCGACTCCTGCGAATCACCCGCTTTTGTGACGAGGGTCGCGCCATCAACTCCGGAAAAATCCGCAGCCAGCAGGAGACAACCGGTGAGATCTTCGGGCTAACGCCACTTGAAGGGTCCGGAAGACGGTTGTACCCTCCCGCGGGGGGTGGATGATGAGCCACACGATCGCAATTCGCCGCGAGACCAAGAGTCGCTGGGAGCGTCGCTCCCCGGTGACTCCCGAGCTCGCGCAGCAGCTGGTGAGCCAGTCGGATCTCGAGGTGCTGGTGCAGTCCTCCGCACGCCGGGTTTTCCTCGACAAGGAGTACATCCGCGCCGGCGCCCAGGTGACCGCAGACCTGGACGAAGCATCGGTGATCCTCGGGGTCAAGGAGGTCCCTCCGGAGAGCTTGCTGCCTGGGAAGGCCTACGTCTTCTTCTCCCACGTCATCAAGGGCCAGACCTACAACATGCCCATGCTGGCAAAAATCCTGGAGCTCGGTTGCACCCTCATCGACTACGAAAAGATCTGCGACGAGTCCGGTCGGAGGCTCATCTTCTTCGGACGCTTTGCGGGTCTTGCGGGCATGATCGACTCGCTGTGGGCCCTCGGTAGCCGGCTCGAGGCCGAAGGCATCGCCACCCCCCTTTCCGCAATCGAACCCACCCACACCTATGCCAGCCTCGAGGACGCAAAGGCCGCGGTACGGACCGCCGGCGAACGCATCGTCGCCGATGGCCTCCCGCGGGAGCTGCTCCCGCTCGTTATCGGGGTTGCCGGCTACGGCAACGTGGCCCGCGGAGTTCGCGAGATCCTGACCGAGCTGCCAATCAGGGAAACGACCCCCGAGGACCTCACCGTCCAGGCCGGGGACCCGTCGCCGCACTGCCTCTACCAGACCACCTTCCGCGAGGAACACCTGGTCGAGCCGCGCAGCCCGGATCATGTCTTCGAGCTCCAGGATTACTACCGCAATCCCGAGAGATACCGCTCGACCTTCGACCGCTTCCTCCCCCACCTCACCGTGTTGATGAACTGCAATTACTGGGATGAGCGCTACCCCCGGTTGGTGACCAAAAAGAGCCTCCGCGGAATTTTCACCGGGGATTCCCAGCCCCGCCTGCGGGTGATCGGCGACCTGGGATGCGACGTCGAAGGCGCGGTCGAGTGCACGTTGAAGTGCACCGAACCCTCCGATCCGGTCTACGTCTACGACCCCGAGAAGGGCACCGTCCGATCTGGTGTTGAGGGGCGCGGACCGGTCGTGCTCGCGGTGGACATCCTGCCCGCCGAGCTACCGCGAGAGGCCTCGGAGGAGTTTTCGGTGACCCTCGCCCATTTCCTGCCGGCGTTGGCCCGCGCCGATTACTCCGTACCCTTCAAGCAGCTCGACCTGCCGTCGGAGCTGCTCGGCGGGGTGATCGCCCACCGCGGGCAGCTGACCCCGGACTATCAATACCTCGAGGCTCACCTGGCCGCAGCGGGCGGGGAGTAGCGATCAGCTATCAGCGATCAGCTGTCAGCCGCTAACTACTGAGAGCTGAATGCTGATTGCTGAAAGCTGAGTGTTGATTCTCGGCGCGAAACGATATATGGTCGTCAATGCTCCGCCAGCGCACTGTTACTCCCGCATCGCGAGAGTGGTCCTGCGCTGGTAAGCATGGTTTATTCACGTTGCTGGGAGCTCCGGCTTCCCGCGACCAATCCATATATCCCTGATCTTTCCGGGTCGCCCGACCCGGTTTTTTTATATTAATCTTTTAGAATCATATAATTAGAGCGCCGTGCAACCCGAAACTCTAATCGGTGCAACTCCTCAGCGCCCCGCTCCCGCCACCGAGTCGCCGCCCTCTCAGACCGACCGGTTGCACTCGCCTAGCACCCAGGCACGGCCACAGGCGCGTCTGCGCGGGTTGTTTGGGCGGGGTGAGTGTTAGTTCACGTAGACGCAGGTTACCTGCAATGAGAATTCAGTATCACTGCCGCACGATGTATTGTCTAAACCGTAGGCGCAGGAATTAGCGTGGTTCCAGATGCCCCACATTCTGGCGCACGATCTGTTGCCGACATCGTATGCACAGTAGATCACCCGTTTTCCGCTTGGGCAATACACATCTTTCCGTTCCGAATCGCGCGCTGGTACCGTCTCAGTAACAAGCGAACCCCTCTGATATCCCGACATCCCAGGTGGGCCTTGAGGGCCGTCTTCACCCTGCGGCCCTTGCGGCCCTTGTGGACCAATCGGCCCTTCCTCACCGCACGTCACCGGAAACTGCAGGCTGAAGTCGCGCTCGGCCGACGGCCCGGACAGCAGCGTCAGCAGGTAGGTGCCCGGATCGTACGGATACGGCAGATACGCCGTGATCAGCCACGGCTCCCACTCTCGAACGTCGAGCCTCACGCCAGCTAGGAACACATGGCCCGGCCATCTGCCCAGATGCTCACCCACGATGAAAAGCACCATTTTCTCTTCGTTGACGTGGGCGCTCAGTATCGTCGGCTGGCTCGGCTCTTCAGCTTCTGCGCGGTCTTGAGCACCCGCCACATTTGCGAAGGATGTTGACGCGATAACGACAACGATCAGTGTCGACAATCGACGCATTGCCATGCCTCCTGTCCTTTTTTGGGGCCCTCTATTGAGACAATACATGTCTTCAGGACAGGATTGGCACGCATTGGGTGAGTGTTAGATCTTGATTGGCCGGGCTGAGGCTCGCCCGACCCGGTTTTTTTGTCCCTCTCCGCCCTATGGGCGGAGAGGGACAATCACGGCGTAGCGCGAAGCGCGAAGCCGGAAGGGCGAAGCCGGATTGGCAACGTCACGTCGCCTGTTACCATCGATGGCGGGACCTCTCCCGCGGGAACTTCCGTGGACCGAGGTCCTCGGAGGGTGCCGACGATGAATCTCATAGAATGGGTGGCGCGATGGGAAGGCGTTGTTTTCGGGTTCTTACTCGGGATCGCCGCGACGGTCGTCGGGTCGATGGCCTACAACGAGGTCCACAGCCTGCTGCACCTCTCCCACTGGAAAAGGAGTCTCCACGACGGACAGGTCAGGGAGGTGGCGATCCTCATGGAAGGAGAGCTGGACGTCGCCGCGACCGCGATGGAGGACGGCACTCCGCTCGACCTCAGCCACTACCTCGCGTTCGAGTTCATGCCCCGGATGTACGCTCACCAGATGGCCTACGCGATGACCCTCTTGAGAAATGAGGATGTCGCAGCGTTCAACAACCTTCGCGAAAAGAACCCGTTCCTGACCCTCGACCTTCCCCAGGAGGATCTTTCGAACCTCGACCTGAACGGCGCCGACTTCTCCGGCGCCGATCTCACCGGCGCCAGCTTCCGAGACAGCAACCTGTCCAACGTCAGCTTCTTCATGGCGACCATGCCGAGGGCGGACCTCACGGGGGCGGAGGTCGGCGGCGCCCTGTTCAACCGCACCGATCTCTCGGGGGCGACCCTCACCGCAATCCGGGGCGACCGCGCGAGGTTCGACGAGGCGATCCTGGTCGACGCGTCCCTCGTGCAGTTGAAGGACCTCCGGCTGGCCGACTTCTCCAAGGCCAAGATGGCACAGGTGAACCTATGGGACTCGAGCTTTCCCGAAGCGAGGTTCGACGGGGCGGATCTCAGTCTTGCCTCGGCGGTGGACTCGGATCTTGCTGAGGTCGAGAGCATGAACGATGTCAATCTCACCGGTGCGAACCTGGCCGGAGCACTCATCGAACCGGGCCGGGTCAAACGCGCCTGGTTTGTCAATACCGACGGAATCTCCCCTCAGACAGCCCGAGGACTTCGTCGCCACGGCGGTGTCGCCCGCCCGCAAGATGTGCTGCAGCTGGTGGACCCGAGGATCGTCGCCGGATTTCGAGCCCAGATCGAGGAGGATGGGAGTATCCGACCCGAAAATCACGAGGCGGTGTTGCTCACTATGTTGCAGGACTATTACTTGAACTGAGCTTCTTGACTCAATTCGGAATTCGGAATTCGGAATTCGGAATTTCCGCCCACTCTCCTGAAATGTTGGAGGTTCCCGATCACTTCTGATCACCGTGGTACCTTTTACGCTGAGCGAGATCGCGATCGTCGAGGGGGACCCATGGCGCAGGTTTTCAAGACTCGAGTGACCGAGGAGTTGGGGATCGAGCACCCGATCATCCAGGGCGGGATGATGTGGGTGTCGCAGCCGGAGCTGGTGGCTGCGGTGTCGGAGGCCGGAGGCCTCGGTATCCTCACCGCCCTGACCTTCGAAACGGCAGAAGGCTTGAGCGACGCCATCGCGAGGACGCGAGCCCTCACCGACCGCCCATTCGGGGTCAACCTGACCTTTCTGCCGACACTGATACCCAAGGACTACGGCAGTCTGATCGACGCCATCGTCGACGAGGGCATCGGAATCGTCGAGACCGCCGGCCACAACCCCGAACCCTACATAGAGCGCATCAAGGCGGGCGGGGCGAAGGTCATCCACAAGTGTACGTCGGTGCGCTTCGCCAAGAAGGCGGAGGCGATCGGCTGTGACTTCGTCAGCATCGACGGCTGCGAGTGTGCAGGCCACCCGGGCGAGGAGGACATCACCTCTCTGGTGCTGATTCCGGTGACGGTCGATGCCGTGAAGATCCCGGTGATCGCCTCCGGGGGCTTCGCCGACGCCCGCGGCCTGGTGGCCGCCCTCGCGCTCGGCGCCGACGCGGTGAACATGGGCACCCGTTTCGTGGCCACGCGCGAGGCCCCGGCCCACGACAACGTCAAGGAGTGGTTGGTCACAGCCTCCGAGGTAGACACCATGTACGTAATGCGCTCGCTGCGCAACACCGAGCGGGTGCTCCGCAACCCGGTTGCGGAGAAGGTGGTCGAAATGGAGGGGCGCGGTGCGACTATTCAGGAGCTGGCGCCTCTGGTCACCGGCAAGAACGGCCTCCGGGTTCTCAAGGACGGAGAAACCGACGTCGGCCTGATGGCCGCCGGCCAATCGGTCGGTCTCGTGCACGATGTGCCAGCCGTCCGCGACCTCATCGAATCCATCATCGATGAGGCGCGACAGATCACGGGCAAGCGACTGATGGGGATGATCGCCTAGCGCATGACAGAAGAAAACGCCAATCTGGGTTCGCGGATCCCAGCCGAGGGCATCGAGGACCCCGACCGGATCCTTGACCTCTTCCTCGAGTGGGCCGCGGACACGGGCTTCGAGCTCTACCCTGCCCAGGAGGAAGCGCTGCTCGAGCTGATGGCTGACCGCCACGTCATCCTCGACACACCCACCGGGTCGGGAAAATCCCTCGTCGCCCTCGGTCTTCATTTCCGTGGTCTGTGCGAGGGCAAACGGAGCTTCTACACCTCGCCCATCAAGGCCCTGGCGAGCGAGAAGTTCTTCGCTCTCTGCTCGGAGCTCGGCGCCGACAACGTGGGTATGCTGACCGGCGACGCCAGCATCAATCCCGACGCATCGGTCATCTGCTGTACCGCCGAGGTGCTGGCCAACCTCGCGCTGCGAAAGGGCGAGGACCTTGACGCACCTTACGTGGTGATGGACGAGTTCCACTACTACGCCGACCGGGACCGCGGCTGGGCGTGGCAGGTGCCGCTCATTACGCTCCCCCACACGCGCTTTCTGCTCATGTCGGCCACCCTCGGCGACATGAGCGCCATCATGGGACACATAGAGAAACGAAGCGGTTGCGAGACGGCGCTGGTGCATTCCGACGAGCGACCGGTACCGCTCCACTTCGGCTACCGCGAGACACCTCTCCACGAGACCGTCGAAGAGCTGATGGAAGCTGACAAAGCGCCAATCTACCTGGTCAACTTCACCCAGCGTGATTGCGCCGAAATGGCGCAGAAGCTCACCAGCATGAAGCTGACCACCAAAGAAGAGAAGACCGCGATTCGCTCAGCCGTCGGCGACGCTCGATTCGACACCCCCTACGGCAAGGAGTTCAAGCGCTTCCTCGGATTCGGCATCGGCGTCCACCACGCGGGCCTCCTCCCCAAGTACCGGCTGCAGGTGGAGCAGCTCGCCCAGCAGGGCCTGCTCAAAGTGATCTCCGGCACCGACACCCTCGGCGTCGGCATCAACATCCCGCTCCGCACCGTGCTTTTCACCAAGCTCGCCAAATTCGATGGCCGCAAGGTCTCGCGCCTCAGGGTGCGTGACTTCAAACAGATCTCCGGCCGCGCGGGACGCAAGGGTTTCGACGACGAGGGCAGCGTGGTCGCCCAGGCGCCCGATCACGTCATC
>DAOWFV010000154.1 GCA_030637805.1 Acidobacteriota bacterium
AGGAATTCAATCGAAATTTCAGTGCGACCTACGACCTACGGCGTACGACCTGAGACCTGAGACCTGTGACCTGTGACCTGATCCCTGTAACCTGATCCCTGCCTCTGCCTAACGATCGGTCTGGTAGTTCGGCGCTTCCTTGGTCACCACGACGTCATGGGCATGGGACTCCTTGAGGCCGGCGCCAGTGACGCGAATGAACCGCGCCCGGGAGTGCAGCTCGGCGATCGCCGCACAACCGGCGAGACCCATGCCTGAGCGCAGGCCGCCGACGAGCTGGGTCAGCTGATCTGCCAGGGGACCCTTGTAGGGGACCATCCCCTCGATGCCCTCGGGAACCAGCTTTGAGAGGTTGCCCCCTCCTTCCTGGAAGTAACGATCGCCCGAGCCTTCGGCCTCCTTCATCGCGCCGATGGAACCCATGCCCCGATAGGCCTTGAACGTCCGGCCCTGGTAGAGAATCTGCTCGCCCGGCGACTCTTCGACACCTGCAAAGAGCGAACCGATCATGACTACGTCCGCACCTGCGGTGAGGGCTTTTGTGATGTCTCCCGAAAAACGGATACCCCCGTCGGCGATCACCGGCACCTCGAGCTCGGTGGCGGCACGAGCGCAGTTCTGGATCGCCGTGATCTGGGGCATGCCGGCCCCCGTCACCACTCGAGTGGTGCAGATCGAACCCGGCCCAATCCCCACCTTGAGAGCATCGGCGCCGAGGGAAATGAGATCGCGTGCAGCCTCCTCGGTCGCGATATTGCCAACGATGAGGGGGGTGTCGGGAAACTCGGTCTTGATCCGCTCGGTCGCGTCCATCACCCCACGCGAGTGGGCGTGGGAGCTGTCAAGGCAAAACACGTCGACCTGGCTGTCGATGAGGGCTGCGCAGCGCTCGACGAGATCGCCGGTGACGCCGATGCCGGCGCCGACGCGCAGGCGACCAAGATGATCCTTGCAGGCGTTGGGGAACTCATGAGCCTTCTTGATGTCCTTGACTGTAATCAGGCCCTTGAGGCCGCCCTCGCTATCGACGACCAGCAGCTTTTCGATCCGGTTGCGGTGGAGCAGCGCCTTGGCCTCCTCGAGGGTGGTCCCAACCGGGGCGGTCACCAGTTGTTCCTTGGTCATGAAGTCCGCGATCGGCCGTTCCAGCTCGGTGCAGAAGCGCAGGTCGCGGTTGGTCAGGATTCCCTTGAGCTGACCGTGGGTGTCGATCACCGGCAGGCCGGAAATGCGGTACCTCGCCATCACCTCCAGGGCCTCCCGCACCGGCTGCTCGGGGAAGATCGTGACCGGGTCGACGATCATGCCTGACTCGGAGCGTTTGACCTTGTCCACCTCGACGGCCTGGCGCTCGATCGACATGTTCTTGTGGATGATCCCGAGGCCGCCGTGCTGGGCCATGGCGATCGCCATGTTGGCCTCGGTCACCGTGTCCATTGCCGACGAGACGATGGGCAGGTTGAGAGTGATCCCAGTCCTGGTCACCCGAGTCGAAACGTCCACGGTGTTGGGATGAACCTCCGACCGCCAGGGTACGAGGAGCACATCGTCGAATGTCAGGCCGACCGGGATCTCCTGGCTCATGGTCCTACCCTTTCGCTGCCGACGCCGCTCCGCAGCATCGCTTGTACTTCTTTCCCGATCCGCACGGGCACGGGTCGTTGCGACCCACCTTCGGCTGAACGCGGCGCACCGTGGAGGGCTTGGTGGGCGCCGCCACCGGGGTGTTCGCCGCCCGCTCCTGCTCGGCGTGGGAGGCGGCAAGGCCCTCGGCGTCTGGGTGCGACAGCGTGGTGCTGACTCCGCGACGCCGCAGCTGCATGTCCTCCACCGGCTCGGCGTGATAGAGGAACTTGACGACGTGGTCCTCGATCCGCTCCCACATGTCCTCGAAGAGGGCGTATGACTCGCGCTTGTACTCCACCAACGGGTTGCGCTGACCGTAGGCTCTGAGACCGATCCCCTCGCGCAGATGATCCAGCGCCAGCAGGTGATCCTTCCACTGGCGGTCGACCGTGTCGAGGAGAAGGAACTTCTCCAGCCGGGTGAAGTCCTCCTCGCCGAACTGCTCGGTGCGCCGCTCGTAGTGGGCGGTCGCACTTTCGGTGAGCAGCGTCTCGAGCTGGGGAAGATTGATGGTCTCCCAGTCCACGCCTAACTCGGCAACCGGGAGCCCGAAGTACGCCTGGTACTCCTTGCTCAGGGTATCTCTGTCCCAGTCCGCCGGGTCGGCCTGCTCGGGGCAGAACTGATCGAGAAGGGATTCGACAATCTCCTCCACGACTCGGAGGATGTAGTTTCGTCCCTCGAGGCCCTCGAGAATCCGCCGGCGCAGGCTGTAGACAGCCTCGCGCTGCTTGTTCATCACATCGTCGTACTCGAGAAGGTGCTTGCGGATCTCGAAGTTGCGACCCTCGACCTGCTTTTGCGCCCTCTCGATAGATTTCGAGACCATCTTCGACTCGATGGGTATGTCCTCCTCCATCCCCAGACGGTCCATAATCTTGCGCACCCAGTCGGAGGCGAAAATGCGCATCAGGTCATCCTCGAGCGAGAGGAAGAACCGGGAGGCTCCCGGATCGCCCTGACGACCGGAGCGACCGCGGAGCTGGTTGTCGATACGCCTCGACTCGTGGCGCTCGGTGCCGATGATCTGAAGTCCACCGGCCTCGATCACCTTCTGCTTCTCCTCGACGCAGCTGCTCTCGAAACGCTCGAGCGCCATGGGGTACGCGGCCCCCGGGTCATCAGCCGAGCTCACTTCCATCCGAGCCAATCCCTCAGGGTTGCCCCCGAGAACGATGTCGGTGCCCCGTCCGGCCATGTTGGTCGCGATCGTGACCATACCGAGCCGGCCGGCCTGAGCGATGATGTCCGCCTCCCTCTCGTGGTACTTGGCGTTGAGCACCACGTGCTTGGCCTTGCGCCGCTGCAAGAGCTTCGCCAGGCGCTCGGAGTTCTCGATGGAGACGGTTCCCACCAACACCGGCTGACCGCGCTCATTGCACTCGACAATCTCGTCGATGACCGCGCGGAACTTCTCCGTCTCGGTCTTGTAGACTACGTCCGCGTGGTCGGCTCGAATCATCGGCATGTTGGTGGGGATCACCGACACGTCGAGGCCGTAGATCTTCTGGAACTCCTCGGCTTCCGTCTCCGCAGTTCCGGTCATGCCGGCGAGCTTGTCGTACATGCGGAAGTAGTTCTGCAGGGTGACCGTGGCCAAGGTCTGGTTCTCCGACTGGATCTTCACCTTCTCCTTGGCCTCGACCGCCTGGTGGAGCCCGTCCGACCACCGGCGGCCGGCCATCAGACGCCCGGTGAACTCGTCGACGATGGTGACCTCGCCGTCCTTGACGATGTACTCCTTGTCGCGTGAGAAGAGGGTGTGTGCTCGAAGAGCCTGGTTGACAGCGTGCAGGATCTCGATGTTCGACGGGTCATAGAGGTTGTTGACCGCCAGCAGCTTCTCGGCCCGCGCCATGCCCTGGTCGGTGAGCGAGGTGGTCTGCCCCTTCTCGTCCACCAGGTAATCCCCGGTCACCTCCTTGTTGCCGTGTTTGTCCTCGCTCTCCTCCCCCTGGTTCAGGCGCGGGACAATCACGTCCACCTTGTAGTAGAGGTCCACCGATACCTCTGAGGGACCGGAGATGATCAACGGCGTCCTCGCCTCGTCCACGAGGATCGAGTCCACCTCGTCAACAATTGCATAGACGTGCGGGCGCTGGACCATGCGCTCGAGCTCGAACTTCATGTTGTCGCGCAGGTAGTCAAAACCGAACTCGTTGTTGGTCCCATAGGTGATGTCGGCTGCGTAGGCCTTCTTGCGCTGCACGTCGTCCATCTGGTTCTGGATGCAGCCCACGGTGAGACCGAGGAAGTTGTAGATCTTTCCCATCCACTCTGCATCACGCCGTGCGAGGTAGTCGTTGACCGTCACCACGTGAACGCTACGGGCGGGAAGCGCGTTGAGAGACACGGCGAGTGTCGCCGCCAGCGTCTTGCCCTCGCCGGTGCGCATCTCGGCTATGCGTCCCTCGTGGAGCACGAGCCCACCCATGAGCTGGACGTCGAAGTGACGCATGCCGAGAGTCCGCTTGCTCGCCTCACGCACGAGGGCAAAGACCTCCTCGAGCTCCCGGTCGAGGACCTCCTGCACCATGGTGCTGCGCTCCCGCGTATCCTCCGGCAGCTCGACAGTTACTTCCCGAACCCGTTCCCGGATCTGCGCGAAACGCTCGCGCACCGCATCGTCCCCGAGCGCTTCGAACTCGGCCTCGCGGCCGTTGATGGCCGCGACGATTGGCCGCATCCGTTTGATGTCGCGTTCGTGCTTGGTGCCGAAGATGACACCGATGCCTTTTTCGATCAGATTCATCTATCCACCTCGTCGGATCGCAAAATGCCGGGGCGATCCCCGGCGCGTGCTAGCCCGGATTATTCGTCAGCCACCAGCCGGGCATGAGTCCGGACCAACCCGCCGCCGGTTCACCGCAGACTAGATCATGCGGAAGTAGTTTGCAACGACCGCCGCAGCGAGAATTCGGAATTCGGAATTCGGAATTCGGAATTCGGAATTCGGAATTATCGGCGCGAGGAAGCGGTCGTGTATCGAAGCGTTTTACCCGCGCCCGGGCGCGCTGACCGGACTTACTCGCTAGATTTCGGGTTTTGGAGTTCTTTATCCTAAATTCTCAATTTTGAATTCTCAATGCTCATCCCGTTACACCCCAGCGTCCCGGGGAAGCGGGATGATTCAAAATTGAGAATTTAGAACGCATCAAGGATGTAGTAGAGCGGGTTGACCGGCTTGCCGTCCACGTGCACCTCGTAGTGGAGGTGGGGGCCGGTGGAGCGACCCGAGTTGCCCAGCAGACCGATCTCTTCACCACGGTGGATCTCGTCACCGGGCTCGACCGTGATCTTGTCCAGGTGTCCGTAAACCGTGGTGAAACCGAAGTCGTGGGACAGACGGACGGTGTGGCCGAGACCACCATTTCGCCCGGCGAAGACCACGACGCCGTCCGCGGGAGCGAGGATCGGCGTGCCGCGACGCGCCGAGATATCGAGGCCTCGATGTTGGGCGAGACGTTTGGTGAACGGATCCCTCCTCCGTCCGAACCCATCGGTGAAGAGGCCAACCACGGGCGCCATCGTCGGCGTCGACGCCAACTCTCGACCCTGCTCCGTCAATCTCGCCTCCACCAGGTCGAGCTTGTTGTCCACCCACAGGCCCTGCTCTTTCAGGGCCCCGAAGGAGTCGGGGAGCCTGTCGTACGGTCCACCACTGCCCACCCGGGTTCCGGGTCCGCCCTCACCCGAGAATCCGACCGCCTCGGCTTCCATCCCGGCCGCCAGGGCCAACCTGGTGGTTCGTTCCTCGAACTCGTCCAGTCGTCCCTGGACCTCCGCGATGGTCCGCTCGAGCTCCACGTTGGCCTCGGCCAGCTGGCTGTTTTCCGATCTCAGCCGCTGTACCTCGGCCCGTCTGCTGACCGCGCTCCCGGTGAATGCGATCGCAACAAAAGAGAGGATCAACGCCACGCCCAAGGCGCAGCCGACCGCCAACAGAGCTCTCGTAGAGAACGAGAACTTGAGGAATCGCGCTTTGCTGTGGGGCACGATAATTATCGTGTTCAAGCGCCGCCGCATGCCCCTCCCTCCTTACAAATAGGACTCATTAGGACTAAGCCCACTCGTCGAGACGACCTCGCCCATAGATTCTGCCATTCTGATATACGGGTGTCAAATCGTGGTGATCCAGATCACACCCGCGCCCCCCTTTACCCGCAGATCTCACAGGTCTCAGGTCTCAGGGTGCACATCGCAAGTCGCAGCAGAGTCGCCGGCTGGAATTCTGGATGTCAAGCCCATTCTGCCCTTTCGTAAGCTCCGTGCTATGTGAGACCTGCGACCTGAAGCCTGAGACCTGCGACCTGAAGCCTGAGACCTGTGACCTGACCGCCCTCGCGGCGGAGCCCGGTGATAAGAGGGTCAGCTATCTTCCACGGGCTCGTCGGATTCGTCATCCTCGCCTGACTTTCCTTCAAAGGTCCTACCGTCCCCCTTGGCCGCCTGGCGCATGAGGCGCACCATGTCGTCAAGACGCCGCTGGCAGGCGCCGTAGACGCTTCCCTCGCTCCAACCGGTAGCTTCGTCCCACTCTCCCGCGAGCTTCCCGGAGAGCAACTCGATACCGTCCTCGATGGTGTCCACGGCCCACACGTGGAATCGCCCCTCGGCCACCGCAGCCGCCACCTCGGCCTCGAGGTGTAGATCCTCCACGTTGGCTTCCGGAATCAAGACCCCTTGGCCGCCGGTCAGATCTTGCGTCTTACACACCCGGAAGAAGCCCTCGACCTTTTCGTTTACTCCGCCGATCGCCTGGACATTCCCGTGCTGGTCCACCGAGCCGGTCACCGCCACCTCCTGGCGAAGCGGCTCTCCCGAGAGGGCGGAGAGGATGGCATAGACCTCGGTGGACGAGGCCGAGTCACCGTCGATGCCACCGTACGATTGCTCGAAGGTGACCGAACAGCTCATCGCCAGGGGCGCCCGGCGCGCGAAGGTCCCGCGCAGAAAGCCGGTGAGGATGCCCACTCCCTTGTCGTAGCTCGGCCCCGACAGCCCGGCCTGCCGCTCGATGTTGATCACACCTTCGCGCCCGAGACCGACCTGGGCGGTGATCCGTGAGGGCTTGCCGAAGCGGTGGTGCCCGAGGTCGTAGACCGCGAGACCGTTCACCTGTCCCACCACGCTCCCGGTCGTCTCAACCCGAATCACACCCTCCTCGATCAACTCGTGGGAACGGTCCTCGCTCAAAGAATGACGCCGTCGGCGAGCGGTACAGGCGGCGGCCACGTGCTCGCGCGAGATCATCACCGCTTCCGCGCTCCGCGCCTGATAGGCCGCCTCCCGCAAGAGATCTGAGAGGTCGGAAAACCGGATCGAGAACCGCCGCCGCCAGCTCCCCATGTTCACGGCCTCCTCGAGCATTGCCGCCATTCCGCTCCTTTCCATCTCGGGGAGATCCTCCTCCTCGGTGACCTTCCGCCACACCGACAGGAGGTCTTTGGCGTGGGTCTTGGACGCCCGCAGTACGTTGTCGAAATCCGCCAGGACCTTGAAGATCTTGGAAAAGTCGGTGTCGTAGCGGAAGAGCAGGTCGTAGATGGAGCGGCTGCCGATGACCACCACCTTCACCTTGATGGGCACCGGCTCCGGCTTGAGGACCGAGGCGCCCAACACCAGGCTCTCGATCGACTGGATCTGGACGCGGCGGTACTTGAGGGCGCGTTTGAGACCCGGCCACACCCGCGGCTCCATCAGCAAGTCGTCGGCGTTGAGGATAAGGAATCCGCCGTTGGCGCGCATCAGCGAGCCGGCTCGGATGCGCATGAACGAGGTCACCGCCTCCCCGGACTGGGTCAGGGTGCGTTCGACGGTGCCGAAGAGGTTGGTGTAGGTGGGTTCGGTCTCCATCACCACCGGGCTTCCGCTGAGATCGGTGTTGTCAACGACCACGTTGACCCGCCAGCGCAGGAATCGATCCATGTCGCCGGGAATGTCCTCGTCGGAGACCATGAACAACTCCAGGTTCTCAGCGAGATCCTGACCCACCGCCTCGAGATATTGATCGGCACGCTCGTCGTCCACGACCTTGCGAATCCTGTTCACGGCATCGTCGAACGCCGGTTCGAGCAGCTTGCGCCGCACATCCTCTACCCGGTGCTGGGCACTCCTCCGAATCTCCGCCACCTCCTGGAAGACATCGCGGAGCCTCTCGGTAAGCTCCCCGTGTAACTCCTGCAGACGTTCCACCTCCTCGGAGCTGAGCGATTCGGCCTCCACCAACGCCGAAAGCTGTTCGAGGGGAACCGGCTTGTCGTCCACCACGGGCAGGACCTCGGGCCGCGTGACCAGCCCGGCCTGGACTTGAACCAGGCTGAAACCCGCCTCCTTCACCTCTTTTTCAAAAGCCTCAGTCAGCTCCCGCTCCTGACGCTGCAATGGCTCTACCGCCCGCTCGATGCGTGAGCGAAAATCCTTGTCGTTGAGGATGCCGGGCAGGTTTTCCGAAAGCTCCCGCACAAGATCATCCATGCCGTCCTTGAGCTTGCAGCCCGCTCCGGCTTTGAGGAAGAGGGCGCTCGGCTCCTCCGGCTTGCGAAAGTTGAAGACAAAGCAAACATCATCCGGCCGCACCTCGCCCTCGGCGAGGCGCTCAACGAAGCTCTTGATGGTGGTCAGCCGGCCCGTGCCCGACAGGCCAGTGACAAAGATGTTGTAGCCGATGCCGTGCATCCCCAGTCCGAAGGCGATGGCCTCCACGGCCCGATCCTGGGCAACAATGGTGGTTGCCGGCTTCACCGCCGTCGAGTCGGGTTTCGGGATCCACGAGTCCGGGCATCGCCAAACGACGTCCTCTGCAGCCAGCTTTCGGATCATATTCTCCTCCTCAGTGTCAGCAGCGCCGGAAGCAGCGTGATGCTCAGCACCGCTGTCGACACGGCGCCGAGGATCGCGGCGGCCCCCACCGATCGTAGACCGGGGTAGTGCGAGAGCACCAGAGACCCGAATCCGACCACGGTGGTCAGGGCCGCTACGGCGATCGCCTTTCCGGTCTCGGCGAGCGCCGCCGGATCGCCCCCGGATTCGTACCAGCGATGCAGCAGATGGACACCGTAATCAACCCCGATGCCGATGATCATCGTGAGCACGAAGATGTTCAGGAAGTTGAGGCGCAGACCGAGCAACGCCATTGCGCCGAGCATCCAGGCCATTCCGACAATCAGCGGCAGCAGCCCCAGCAGCGCTTTCAGCGGCCCGCCGAGGTCGGCCCACATCAGGGCAAAGACAACAATAATCCCCAGGACAGAGGCCTTCACCGCATCATCCCACACGATCCTGCGTAGCTCCGCTGAAATCACGTTGGTCCCGGCGAGAACCGCCCCGAGATGTTCCTCGACCACCGCTTTCAGGGCCGGTGAAGCTCCCCTCCTCCACTCGCCGACGGGTGGGTAGCAGTAGATCACCGCCGACACCTCATCCTCTGAAACCGCCACGTACCGGTCGACAACCCGCGCCAGGGAAGTTCCCTCGAGATCGGCGAGGGACAGCGGGCTGCGCCGGTCGAGGGCGGTGACGAGGTGGTCGATGCCCTCGCGAAAGGCCGACGGGTTGAGGCCAGCCCCGCGAAGGGCGTCGGCAAACCTGTCGGCGAACCCTTCGAGCCGCGGCGCCTCCTCCTCGAGCTTCCCGATCGCCTCCTCCTGCGCGGCCTGCGAGGGAATCACCCCGGCAATGGTGTCGACGCCGACCAGGTTCTTCCCATCCACCAGCGCCTCGAGCGCGGGCAATGCTGCGCGGCATTTCGCCAGCGCCTCCGCCTCGTCGGCGCCGTCGAAGCGCAACATCATCGGCGAGAACCGGAGGCCGAATGCCTCCATGACCTCTTGCCGGAGCTGGATCGCCCGATTGTCGCCGGAACGCATGTTGCGAAAATCATCGTCCCACTGCAGGCGGGTGGCTGCGAGACCGAGGAACAAGCTGACCGCCGCGGCGATGGCAATGGTCATACCCGGCCGACGCATGCTCGCCAAGCACAGGATGTCGGATCCGAACGAGTGGAGGTAGAGCGGACGGTCACGGCCCCCCCGGCGCTGAAAGAGGGTGAGCAGGGCCGGCAGCAGCAAGTAGACCGTGAGCACCAGGAGCAGGATCCCCGTTCCGGTGAGCAGGCCGAGCTCCCACAGGCCTGCGAAGTCGGTCACGAGGAAGGCGAAAAAGGTGGCGGCGGTGGTCACCGCGCCCAGCAGCACACCGACCCCCGTGTGCCGCCCCATCGTATCCCCCGCCTCTTCGTGGGATGCGCCCGCCTGGCGTTCCTCCACGTAGCGGGCATACAAGACGATCACGAAGTCGATCCCGAGGCCGATGATCAGTCCCCCGAAGGCCGAGGTCAGGGAGTTGAT
>DAOWFV010000025.1 GCA_030637805.1 Acidobacteriota bacterium
CCTGACGACGATGCAGATCGCGTGCGACGGCCGCGCCCTCGTGGGGCTCCACACCGGGG
Organism: Acidobacteriota bacterium; assembly: GCA_030637805.1. GTDB lineage: Bacteria > Acidobacteriota > Thermoanaerobaculia > Thermoanaerobaculales > Sulfomarinibacteraceae > Sulfomarinibacter. The sequence goes on from DAOWFV010000025.1 coordinate 60, forward strand.
TCGGCACCTGGACCTCATCGGTAATGGGCGGCCTCGCGCGGAGCGGAGCGGGCACGATCCACCTCGCGGCGTCGCGCGCCGTCAACCTGTCGCCCGAGCTCCTCCACCCCGCGATCCGGACCGTGCCGCCCCCCGCGATAGCGATTCCGGGCACCCTGTGGTTGCACACGGTTCTCCCGGCACGGCTGGCGGCAATTCCGACGGACGTCTGGATCGCTTCGCTGGCGATCGTGCCGCGGCGATGCCCCGCCCCGGCGGTAGCGATGGTCCACGATCTCACCCCGCGGACCCATCCGGGACGCCACACCCTCGCCAACCGCTTCTCTTTCAACGCCTATCTCGAGGAAAGTCTGGAGCGGGCGGCAGCTGTGGTGGTGGGAACACAAGCGACCGAGAGCGAGGTGCTTTCCGCATTCCCCTGGGTGCGGCCAAGTCTTCACCGCATCGGGTACGGGGTCGACGACTTCTTCTCGCCCGCGCCGACGGATGACGACGGCTCTGCCACGCGGGAACGCTTCGCCGGCGGCCGTCCCTACATTCTCCATCTCGGGACCCTCGAACCACGCAAGAGAATCACCGACCTGGTCGCCGCCTGGGAACGTCTCCTCGAGCTCGCGCCGGAAGCCCCCGACCTGGTGGTCGCCGGCCGTGCGGGCTGGGGCACCAGACCAATCCTGTCGCGCATTGCCGAGTCGAAGTTCAGCAATCGCATCCACCTGCCCGGCTATGTGGCGTCGTCGGCCGCCCGCGACCTCCTTCGCCACGCCGAGGTCTTCGCCCTGGTATCGGAGGCCGAGGGCTTCGGGTTGCCTCTGGCGGAGGCAGTTTGCTGCGGGGCACCGTGCGTGGCGACGGACATACCCGCACTTCACGAGGCCGGGGGGAACGCTGCTCTCTTCGTCCCGCCGGCTGACCCGAACGCCCTCTTTGCGGCTCTCAGCCAGGCCCTCGAGCCCGGAACCGCCAAAGAGCTCAGACAGCGCGCCACAATTCGCGCGCCGAGCCTCGGCTGGGCGCCGATCGTGGCGGCGTGGTATGAGCTTCTGAAGGACGTCATTGGCAGGTAACGCTCGGGGCTGATGTAAGATCTCCTGTCATGATAAGGCGGCTCACCGCCACAGCCGGCTTCTTCGCCGGCATCGCCCGCGATCTTGTCGGGACGCTGAGAACGCGCTGGCGCACCTTCCACGCACGAGTGGGACGTGGGGAAGCAGTGGCTTCGATCGGAGTCGATGTCTACCCCTTTTTTGAACACATGACCGGGGTCGGGTGGTACGAGTGGAACCTCCTCGCCGCCCTCGACCGCCGCGACGACGGCCTTCGCTACAACCTCTACGCCCGTACCTTCCTGGCCCCGGACCAGCCCGAGCCACCGGCCGCACCCGGGCGGAATGCGATGCGCATGCGGATTCACCAAGTCCCGGAGGGTTTCCTGTTTCCAGTGGGGCCGACCTTGCTCGCACTGCGACTGGCCGTCGAGCCGTTGTTGCGCGCATTTGACGGAAATCAGGTTCTTTTCGCTCCCAACTTCTTCCTCCACCGAGACCAGGAGCCGTTCGGTCATGCGCAGGTCGCGACCGTGCACGACCTCGTCTTCGTCTCGATGCCGGAGACGGTCTCCCCGGCAACGCTGGCCGGACTTCGCCGCCACCTTCCGCGGACTTTGTACCACGCGGACCGGCTGATCGCGGTGTCGGATGCCACCGCCGGCGACCTGAAGGACGGGCTGGGGATCGGTGAACGGATAATCCACACCATCCACGAGGGAGTCGACCCGTGGTTTTCAGAGGACTCCGGTGCCGAGCCGCCGGAGGGCTTGCCCGAAACCTACCTGCTTTTCGTTTCCACGCTCGAGCCGCGCAAGAACGTGGAGGGGGTCTTGCGCGCCTACACGCTGATGGTAGAGTGGGGATACCGAGGCGATCTCGTGTTGGTGGGTCGATGGGGTTGGCGCACGGACGGGATCCGCCGCGAGCTTGAGAGCTCACCGGTGCGCGAGCGTATTCATCAGCTCGACTATGTGGAGCGCCCCTACCTTGCCGCCCTCTACCGCCACGCCGACGCCCTGCTTTTCCCCTCCTGGCTGGAAGGATTCGGTCTTCCCCTGCTCGAGAGCATGGCCTGCGGAACGCCGGTGATCACATCGGGCACCTCTGCAATGCCCGAGATCGCCGGCCCGGCGGCGGTCTATGTCGACCCGGCCAGCCCCCACGGCATCGCTTCCGCGGTCACCGCCCTCCTCGACGACCCTCACCACCGCGAGCGTTTGGTGGCCCTCGGTCGCGATCGCGCCGCGAAGTTCTCCTGGGATCGAGCGGCTGCGGCAACCGCCCAGGTCCTGCGCCAGGCGGCCGGGCTGACCGCCACCGATGACGACGAGTACCGAGCCTAATCTTGAGTTCTTAGTTTTGAGATCTTAGTTTTGAGTTTTGAGTTACTTGCGCCCCCCCGGTTGAATTCTCAATTCTCAATTCTCAGTTCCCGGCCCCGAGGAGATCAGAAGCGCGATGGCAGAAGGTCACGTACCCTACCAGCAGCGCAATTCCGGAGCTTCGGAACGCGGAGATCGGACCTGCATGGATGGGGAAGTGTTGAGGATTGAGTCAAGGTGCCGGTGAGGCGCTCCTGACTTCGAGGCGGTTTTCTGCCCTCGCGCTCCCCGAGGTTGCCCCCCCTGACGATATTCGAACTTCGACGAGTCGGGCCACCGCAGGGCGAAGGCGCTCGAAATCGTCAGGGACGGCACGCCCGGTCATCGCGCCCAAGCGCGGGCGACATGCTCAAGCTACCCGACCGTCCCGCGCGCCGTAATTCCGAATTCCTAATTCCTAATTCCTGATCCTGCTAGGTGCTTCCCTGCAGAGCCAGCCGCAAGGTCCGCCAGAGAATCCTGAGGTCGAGGCCCAGGCTCCAGTTCTCAATGTAGTACAGGTCGTGGACCACGCGCTGCCGGATCGAGGTGTCGCCACGCAGACCGTTCACCTGCGCCCAGCCGGTGAGACCGGAGCGAACCCGGTGGCGGACGTTGTACTCAGGGTAGCGGGAGCGGAACCGCTCGACGAACTCGGGCTGCTCCGGGCGGGGGCCGACAAGCGACATGTCGCCTTTGAGGACATTGATCAACTGCGGCAGCTCATCGAGGTTGGTTCGGCGCAGGACCCCTCCGATCCCGGTCACCCGCGGATCGCTCGTTCGCGTCCACCGCGCCTGGCCCTCTGCATCGACCCGCATGGAACGGAACTTATAGAGCCGGAAGGAGCGGCCATCCATGCCCGTACGTACCTGGGAAAAGAACACGGGGCCGCCGTCGGAGCGCTTGATCAGCCAGGCAATCACGGGGAAGAGCCAAGAGGTCACCAAGAGCAGGGCCAAGGCGCCGACGATGTCAAAGGACCGCTTGACAATCTGGTTCCATCCCTCGAGGGGGATCTGGGTGAGGTTGATCATCGGCAGGCCGTCGAGATCCTCGATGCCGGCATGCATGACGTAGTACTGGAGGAGGTCGGGGACGACCTTGATGTCCACGAGCAGTTGCCCGGCCCGCCGGATCAGCTGGACGGTTCGGTGGTGGGCCGCGAGGGGCAGCGCGATCATCACCTGGTCGATCCGCTGCTCGGCGACAATCCGCTCCAGGTCCTGGGTGGTACCGAGCACCGGCGCTCCCTGGATCTTGCGCTGCTGCTTGCCGGGATCGTCGTCCAGAAAGCCTACCACCGAGAACCCGTACTCGCGGTGAGCCTGCAGTCGTTCCACCACCTGTCGGCCGAGGTCTCCGGCTCCCACCACCAACACCATCTGCAGGTTGCGGCCGGAACGCCGGATGCGGGCGAGACTCGCTGAGATCGCCCATCGTGAGAGGCTCACCAACACCACATCGACGACCGCAAAGATCGCTAGAAAGAGCCTCGAGTAGGTGAAGTTCGGCGGCCGGTAGAAGGTCAGACCGGCGGTGAGGATGATGGTCGCGAGAAGCACCGCCACGAGGACACGCAGCTCTTCCTCGAATCGCGAACGCATCCGCCGCCTGTGGTAAAGCCCCTGAAAGTAGAAGACTACCGGATATAGGACCGTTACCACCGGGACCAGCCGCAGGTACATATAGAGCGGCGGGAGCCCCTTGGTCACCGGCTGAACCTCGACCTCGAAACGCAACCAGTAGGCCACGAAGAACGCCGCCCCGGTGGCGAGCACGTCGCCGACCAGCTGCAGCAATATCTGGATCTGGCGGCGGCGCTCAATCACGGCGGCGCCTCGCCGAAGCCCAGCCGATCGAGGAGAAAGCGGAATCGGGTGCGGAAGCGTTCGCGGGAGAAGAGGTCCGCGCGCTGGCGTAGCTGCTCCGAGTCCCACTCGCGCTCGAGAACCCGTGCGGTCGCCTCAACCAGGGAGTCGACGGACGACTCCTCGGCCAGCTCGCCCTCGACACCGCCACGGACCACGTCCGCGGTGCCCGACGCGGCAAGGCCCACCGCGGGTGTCCCGCAGGCAAGAGCCTCCACCGAGACCATACCGAAGTCCTCCACGTTGGGTACCAGGAGCGCCGCAGCCCGCCGATACGCCTCACGCAGTTCGTCCCGGTCCAGCCAGCCCAGGAAACGGACGTCTGGACCGGCGAGACCACGCAGAGAGCGCATCCTCGGTCCGGTTCCGACAATCTCCAGCGGGCGCCCGAGCTTTCTGGCAACTGCAATCGCAACCTCCACCCTCTTGTACGGAACAAGGGCGGCAACCGTCAGCAGGTTCTGCCCACGCTGGCCGCCGGGGGTGAAATACTCGGTGGCTACCGGCGGAGAAATCACCTCCGCGGCACGGTTCCAGTAGTGCTTGATCCGCCAGGCGACCAGACGCGAGTTGGCCACCACGCGGTCAACCCGCGCCGACGAGACCATGTCCCACTGGCGAAGGCGGGCGAACCGGGTTTCGATGATCGGGCGGATCACCCTGGGCAGGTGATCGAGATACTGGTTGCGCTGGTCCCAGACGTAACGCATCGGTGTGTGGACATAGCTCAGATGAAAGGCGCCTGGAGGCGGGATCACCCCCTTGGCAACACAGTGGGAGGTCGAGATCACCAGATCGGCGTCGGGAAAAGCGAAGGACTCGGCCGCCGCCGGCATCAAAGGCAGCAGGTAGCGCCAGCGCCGCCCGCCAAACGAGAGATGCTGAAGCCACGAGGTGCGAATCGGATGTTCTTCGAGCAAAGGCGCCACGCTCCCGGAGCGGTGGACCAAGGTATAGATCGGAGCATCCGGAAAAAGACGGGCGATGTCGTAGAGCACCCACTCACCGCCACGCATGCCGGTCAACCAGTCGTGCACCAACGCGACCCGCACCTCAGACCTCCCCCAGCGCCAGCCGATAGACGGCGACAGTCTCCTCCACCGTTCGCTGCCAGCTCATGCTCTCCGCTCGCTTCCGCCCGGCTTCGATCATGCGCTGGCGCAGCGGATCATCCACCAGGACCCTCTCCAGAGCCGCAGCCACCTCGTCCACCTCGAGGGGGTTGACCAGGCGGGCGGCACCCTCGCCGAGCTCGCGCATCGCGCCGAGGTTGGACGTGATCACCGGCAGACCGGCACCCATGGCCTCGAGGACCGGCAAACCAAAGCCTTCATAAAGCGAAACCTGCAACTGCACTGCAGCCACATGGTACAACGCATGCAGGTGGGCGCGGGGAACCCGCCCCAGCAGCCGCACCCGATCGCCCAACCCGAGACGTCGGGCCCGGACTCCGAGACGGCCCTCCGCATCGGCGCCGCCCAGAAAAACCAGCTGGCCCGGAATCCTGTGTCTCCTCACCGCCAGGTTGTAGGCCCGGAGTACCACGTCGAGGTTCTTGTGCGGCTTGTCGTTGGCGACCACCAGAACCAGCGGCGAACGCAGCCCGTAGTGCGCTTTGAGAGCCTCCAACTCCTCCTTCGCGGGACGCTCAGCGAGTCCGGGGTCCACGCCGTTGGCGACCACCACAAGGCGCTCCGGATCGGCGGCAAAGAGGTTGATGAGGTCCCTCCGTGAGGCGCGTGACACAGTGATCACCCGCCGCGCCCGCCGCAGCGCGGCACCCATCATCAGCCGTAGGTACAGCCGCGCGAGCTGCGGTCTTTGCCGCGGCGGGTAGAAGAGCTGAATCAGATCGTGGACAGTCACCACGACTGGGAGCGGCACGAGCCGGGGCGCCACGTAATGTGGGAAGTGCACCAGGTCCAGGCGCTCCCGCCACAGGGCCGCCGGCACCTGCAGGTGCTCGGAGACCCCGTAACCGCGGGCCGAGGCGATGATCACCCTCGCCCCGGGGGCGAGCGCGGCCACCCGCTCTTCGTGCCCCGACCGCGTCAGCACCGTGAGTTCGATGTCGGGCCGCGCGTCGAGGCCGCGCAACAAAAACCTCAGATAGGTCCCGATTCCAAAATCGGTGAGCTTTCGCCCGTCCAGCGCAAGTCGAATTCCCACGCCGCCATTGTAAGCCCAATTCAGCGAGGATCATTGAGACCTTCCGCGGCCTAACTATACTGAGGCCGATGGTGAAACGATTGGCGACTCATGGCGGGCCTGCTCGGGTAGGATGATGATGCGCACGGCCCTGGTGATCCCCTCCCTCGGCGCCGCCTCCCTGGACTCCTGCCTTCAGGCGACCCAACGGTTGCAGCCTGCACCTGACGAGGTGCTGCTGGTGCTGTCGGGAGAGCGTTCGGACACCGCACCCACCCGCGATATTCCGGTCCTGCGCTCCGATCGTCGACTGGGTTTTGCGGGCGCCGTCAACGCGGGCATCAATGCCGTGTGGCGGCGGGCGGATGCCGTGGGCCTGCTCAACGACGACGCCCTCCCGGACACAACGTGGTTCGGCCGACTGACGGCCGCCCTCGAAAGTGAGCCGAGCCTGGCGGCGGTCCAGGGAACGGTCACCGACGCCACAGGCGAGGTAGTGGATGGCCGGGGGATTCTCATCAACCGCTGGGGGCTGGCGGAGCAGGTGGACCGCGGAACCGAAGCCCTCCCCGAACCGAAGCTCCCGGCGCCCAGGATCGCAGTTTCCGCCACCGCCGCGCTCTTCCGCACCGACGCCCTCCGCGCCGCCGCACTTACAGGGGGGGCGGTGCTCGATCCCACCTTCGACAGCTACCACGAGGACGTGGACCTCGGACTCAGGCTGTATCGACTCGGATGGCTGTCCGAGTGGATTCCCAACGCCCGCTGCCGCCACCTGGGATCTTCCACCGGCGCCGGTCTGAGCTGGCGCCACCCGTGGTGGCTGCTGGCCAACCCCTGGCGGGTCGTGGCCGGAAACCTTCGGCCATGGGCCACCCTGCGGCTACTACCCCGCACCGCCTGGGGTGAGCTCCGGGCGCTCCCGCGCCTGAGCAGGCAAAACCCGCGCACGCCTCTCGCGTCCCTCGCCGTTACCCTTGCCCTGCCAGCCCTGATCGTGAGCGGATGGCGCCGGGCCGCCCCCGGGGCGCGTCTGAGCTCCCTCCCGCCGGAGGCATCGTGAACCCAGCGGTGAGGGCCGTGGTGGTGCGCTGGCGCGGAGGCGATGAGATTCGCCGCTGTCTGGCCTCGCTGCTGGACCACGGCGGGCCTCATCTCGCCGGTGTGGTACTGGTGGACTCGGGATCCGGGGATGGCGGCGCCGAGTGTCTCGCCACGGAGTTTCCATCCGCGCAAGTCCTCTCGCTCCCAGAGAATCACGGTTTTGCCTACGCCGCCGACCACGGTTGCGCCGAGGGCGACGAGCCGTTCCTGCTGCTGCTCAACCCAGACGCCGAGATCACCCAAGGCGCAATCGAAGCTCTCGTCTCCCTCCTCGACGACCACCCGGGAGCTGCAGGGGCAATACCCCTTCTCGAGGGCGGTGACGGAGAGTCCCAACACCGCTGGCAGCTCCGCCGCCTGCCCACCCCCCTCAGACTCGCCCTCGGTCTATCCGGGACTCCCGCCTTCACCCACCCTCCCTCCGACCCCTCGCCGGTTGCCCAGCCGGCGGCGGCTGCCTGGTTGGTGCGACGTTCTGTCTGGGATGCCCTCGGAGGTCTCGACCCGATCTTCGCCCCGGCATGGTGGGAGGACGTTGATTTCTGCGCCCGCCTCGGCGCCCGCCTCGGCGATCCCGACTTCCCAGCCGATGAGGGTTTCGTAGTCCAGCCCGCCGCCCGCGTGCGCCACGCCGGGGGCTCCAGCCTGTCCGGACTCGTGGACAGCGCTTTCCTCGCGGTCTTTTTCTACAATCTCCTCCTCTACGCCGGCCGCCACCACCACGAGCACCTGAACTCCATCCGCCGCGGGCTGCGTGGCAGCCTCACCCTTCGCGGATTGCTACGTCCGTCGCGCCGAGAAGCCTACAAGGCCGCTTTGGCCACCCTGGCAGTCGCGGACGAGGACGCGGGCTGAATTGGGAATTCGGAATTCGGAATTCGGAATTGTCGGCGCGAGGAGGCGATTCGGGCTGTTGAAGCGAGCTGCCCGCGCCCAGGCGCGACGACAGAAGGCATCTCGAAGTCAGGAGCGCGACTCCGATGCGCGGGCAAGGGCGCGCCTGTTCGGAGGTGCCTGGCATCCCGCCATGATGTTGTCCTCAACGTCATGGCGGCGTGCCTGGCATCCTCTCGGGGAGCGCTTCGACAGAACGTCGCGCTGAAATCGGAAGCGCCCTTCTTAAAATCTGACTCGGGCACCGGAATGGGTCCTACCGACTCCCGGTGGGATCAAATTCTGGGGCTCCGCTCTTTTTCACTCTTAAACTCTTCACCCTTAACTCTTTACCTTCTCACCAAGGCGACACGACTAAAACGGCCACACGAGCGGAGCCAGGAGGGTGACCACCACGAGCAGGAGCAGGCTCAGAGGCAGACCGACGCGACCGAAGTCTGTGAAACGGTAACCGCCCGGGCCGTAGACCATGAGGTTGGTCTGGTAGCCGATCGGGGTCAGGAAGCTGGCCGACGCGATCAGAGCGACCACCATCACGAAGGGACGCGGATCCACCCCGAGGTCCCCTGCCATGGCCAGGGCGAGGGGGAACATCAGCGCGGCAGCAGCAGTGTTGGTCACGATCTCGGTGAAGAGCATGGTCAACACTGCGATTCCCGCGAGCACCGCGTACGGTCCCAGCGGCCCGAGAAGCCCCACTACCGCCGAAGCCACCGCGTGGACCACCCCCGAGTTCAAGAGGGCCTGACCGAGAGCGATCGCTGCCGCGATCGTCAGCAGGGTCTGCAGGTCCAGCGCCCGGCGTGCACCCGCCGGCGAGATGCAATGCCCGAGAATCATCGCCCCGGCGATCACGAATGCCGCCAACACGGTGGACAGGAGACCGCTCGCCATCAGACCCACCAACACAGCGAGGAGGAGCAGTGAAAGGGCTGCGCGGTCGTGGCGCAGGGACTGCGAGTCCACCACCCTGCTGACCAGGAAGAAGTCGCGGTTGTTACGGTGGGCGTTCGCGAAGTGTGGACCCGTCTGCAGGAGGAGGGTGTCGCCGGCGTGGAGCACGATGTCTCCCAGCCTGCCTGCGAGCCGCGCTCCTCCACGGTGTACGGCGACAACCGCAGCGTTGTACAGGGCGCGGAAGTTGGAATCGCGGATGCTCTGGCCGATGAGCGGAGAGGTGGGCGATACCACGGCCTCCGACAACATCCGACCGCGCCGCTCCGATGCCTCGTGCTCGTAGCCCGGATCCGCCACCGGCATCAGGCCCGGGATCTTCTCCAGGTCGACAATGGTGCTCACGACCCCGCTGAAGGTGAGGATGTCATCCGCTTCCAGGACGTGGTCGGGCTGCACCGGCGCGATTGCATCCCCGCCGCGGACGATCTCGACCAGGAACAGGCCGGGGAGGTGGCGCAGGCCCGCCTCCTCCACCCGCTGGCCGATCAACCGGCACCGCGGGGTCACCTGCATCTCCACCAGGTACTCCCGCGGCGAGGCGCCGATCTCCTCGAGCATGTCGGTTCGCTCCGGAAGCAGCCGGCCGGAGAAGAGCAACAGGTAGGCAACGCCCAACAATGCGCAGGGCAGGCCCACGGCCCCGATCTCGAAGAGCCCCATGGGGCGCAGAGCGGCCGCCGACGCCGGATCGGCGGCCGCGGCGTCTGCCATCATTCCGTGCACCACCAGGTTGGTGCTGGTACCGATGAGGGTTGTCATGCCGCCCAGAATCGACAGGTAGGACAGCGGGATGAGAAGCCGCGAGGGAGACACCCGGTGTTTGGAGCACCACTGCGACAGCAGCGGGATGAACATCGCCACCACCGGCGTGTTGTTGAGGAAGGCCGAAAGGGCCGGCACCGCCAGCCCCATCCGCCGCATGACGCCCCTTCGGGTTCGCACCCCGCCCAGAAACCACCCGCCCACCAGATCGAGGGCTCCGGTCTCCTGGACTCCTGCGGCCACGATGTAGAGAGCCGCGATCGTCAGCATGCCGGTGTTGGAGAAACCGGCGAACATCTCCTCCAGCGAGAGAACCCCCACCAGGCCGCAGGCGATGACCGCACCCCAGAGGAGGGCGTCCGCAGCCACGTTGCGGGCCAGTCCAACCACCGCGAGACCGGTCACCGCCAGCACGAACCAGGCGGTCCAGGTCACCCGACCTCCGCCACTTCAACCGGCGCCGATCCCGTCTCCTGTTCCGCCACGAACATCTTCGAAAGTATACCCGGCGTCGGACCCGCCCCGAGGATAGCCAGGATGAAGCCCCCCTCCACTGGGGGAAGGAGAGTGGTTCTTCCGTTTTTTCCTTCGAGGCCCGAACCGAACTCGGGAACGTGTCCCGCTCGAATGTGGCACCCGGCCGCAGCCTGTGCCAAGATGGCGCCGTGGCCGAGCTCGAGTCCTACGCGGTGGTCGTCGTGACCCATGACCATGCCGAGACCCTCCCCGCCTGTCTGGCGGCCGTGGAGGGCCTCGAGCCGGCGCCGGATTGCGTGGTGCTGGTGGACAACGCCTCCGCCGACGGCTCGGCCGAGGTGGCCGCCGATCGCACCTCCGATTTGCAGCTGGAGGTCCTCCGCGAGGAGCAGAACACCGGCTTCGCCGCCGCCGCCAACCGGGGAATCGCCGCCACCGAGGCGGCGTGGGTGCTGCTCCTGAACCCCGACTGCGCGCCGCATCCCGACTTCCCGGCTCGACTCCTCGAGGCGGTGGGGCGCCAGGCGGAGAGGCGGCGCATCGGCGCGATTACTGGCAAATTACTGCGCACCTCCGGGCCGCGGCTCGAGCCAGAGCCCATCCTCGACGCGGCGGGAATGCTGGTGACGTGTTCCGGAAGGCATTTCGACCGCGGGGCCGGCGAGCTCGACACCGGCGCTCTTGACAGGGCCGCCTGGGTCTTCGGAGGGACCGGCGCCGCCACCCTCTTCCGCCGGGAGGCCCTCGCCGACATCGCCTACCCGGACGGCGAGATCTTCGCCTCCTCCTTCTTCGCCTACCGCGAGGACGCGGAGCTGGCATGGCGACTGCAGTGGCGGGGCTGGCGCTGCCTCTACGTCCCCACCGCGGTGGCGACACACCGCCGCCATTTCCGACCCGAGGTGGGGCGTCGAGGACACGCCGCGATCAACCGGTACTCGGTGCGAAACCGTTTTCTGCTGCGCATGCACTGTGCCGATCTCGGCTGGCACCTGGGATGCCTCCCATGGTGGCTGTTGCGTGATCTGATGGTCGTCGGGGCGTGCCTCACGATCGAGCGGACATCGCTGCCGGCGCTGGCGGATGTCTGGCGGCTGCGTGGAGACGCCCGGCGGCGCCGCGGATGGGTGATGGACCGTCGCAGGGTCCCATCCCGACGCCTGCGGCGCTGGTTCCGTAGACGGGGGCGGGTGGTGGAGATCGAGGCTCCGTGAGACTGGCGATACTCGGAACCCGGGGAGTGCCGGCAAGCTACGGCGGCTTCGAGACCCTCGCCGAGGAGCTCGGGCGGCGGTTAGCCGACCGGGGACACGAGGTGACGGTCTATGGACGGAGCGGGTTCGTCGACCCGGCCCTTAGGGAGTACAGAGGAATGGAGGTGGTGGTCCTGCCGGCTATGCGCAGCAAGCATCTGGAAACGGTTTCACATACCCTCCTGTCCGCTCTCCATGCCGCAGGTCGGGCATTCGACGCGGTCCTCATGTGCAACGCCGCCAACACGCCCTTCGTTCGCATCCTCCAGATCGCCGGCGTGCCCGTAGCCCTCAACGTGGACGGTCTCGAGCGCAAGCGGCGCAAGTGGGGCCTCGCCGGACGCTCGTACTACCGTTTTTGCGAGCGGCTCGCGGCGCTGACCCCGGACGCTCTCGTCACCGACGCCGAGGTGATCAAGCGCTATTACAGGCGCTCCTACGGGGCGCGGTCGAGGATGATCGTCTACGGCGGCGACCTCGAGCCGCCGAGGGGCGATTCCACGCTCGTCGAGCTGGACCTCGATCCGGGCGAGTACCTGCTCTACGTCTCGCGCTTCGAGCCCGAGAACAACCCCGACCGGGTTGCGGAGGCATTTTCCCGGCTCTCTGGCGGCCGGCGGCTGGTGATGGTGGGTGGTGCGCCCTACGCCCCCGGCCTGGCCCGGCGTGTGCGCGAGGTCGCCGACGACCGCGTGCTCCTGCCCGGCCCGATCTACGGTGACGGCTATCGGCAGCTGCTCTTCAACTGCCGCGTCTACATCCATGCCACCGAGGTCGGCGGCACCCACCCCGCCCTGGTGGAAGCCATGGGCGCCGGCCGTCCCGTCCTGTACTATGACACGCCGGAGAACCGGGAGGTCGTCGGCGACGCCGGTCTGCCGTTTGCCTTCGCTGGCGAGGACGTACTTCAGAACGTCCTCGCGCGGGTGATTGAGGACGAGGCGCGGCTCAACGAACTCGGCAGGAAATCGCGATGCCGGGTGGAGGCGTGTTATCGCTGGCGCGATGTCGCCGATGCCTACGAGCAGGTTCTGGAGGAGCTGTGCTGAGGGAGCGAGCCAAGGCCGTAGCCTACTGGGTGTGGACCATGGATCTGGTTCTCACCACCATCGCCTTCCTTCTCGCCTGGTGGCTGCGCTCTCAGCTAGCCCCCCGTTTCGCCCCGGCTCTCTTCCCCACCGAGCTCTATCCCCTATCCCGCTACCTGGGCCTGCTGCCGCTGGTCCTCGTCATCTGGACGTTGCTCCTGGTGACCCGCGAGGCCTACACCTCGCGCCGCACCGTCGCCCTTTCTTCCGAGGTGTGGCAGGTCGTCCAGGTGGTGGCAGCCGGGACCCTCATCCTCGCCGCGACCGGCTGGCTGCTGCGTCTGGATTTCGTTTCCCGACCCTTTCTCGCACTCTTCGCCACCCTCGATCTCGTGTTCCTGCTGGCCGAGAAGATTGCCCTGCGTCTGGGCGCACGGCTGGTACGGCAACGGGGCTACAACTACCGAACGCTGCTCATCGTCGGCATCAACCCGCGCGCCGAGGAGGTGGCGCGGATCATCACCTCGCATCCCCACTGGGGGCTTCAGGTCATCGGTTTCGTCGCCCCCAACGGACAAGCGGGCGAGACCGCCGCCGGATTGCCGATCCTGGGACGCGCCGACGACCTTCCAAAGATCCTCCAGGAGCAGGTGGTGGACGACGTGATCTTCGTGCTCTCGCGGCGCCAACTCGAGGAGTTCGAGGACAGCTTCCTGCTCTGTGCGGAGCTCGGCATCCGCGCCCGCGTCGCCCTCTACTTCCCACACATGAAGGCGCGGGTGCTGCTCGAGGAGTTGGAGGGCATCCCGCTGCTCACCTTCACCAGCACCCCCGGAACTCCCTTCCCCCTCTTTCTCAAGCGCCTACAGGACCTAGGGGTGTCAGCCCTGGGCATCGCGGTGACCGCGCCCCTGGTACCGCTGGTCGCTCTCGCGATAAAGCTCGGCTCGCGCGGACCGGTTCTCTTCTCGCAACAGCGCTGCGGTCTCAACGGACGCCGTTTCACCCTCTACAAGTTCCGCACTATGTACGAGGGCGCCGACCGACGGCTCGAGGAAGTGGTTCACCTCAACGAGGTCGCGGGGCCCGCGTTCAAGGCCCGCCGCGATCCGCGGGTGACAGCGGTCGGACGGTGGCTGCGGCGCTTCTCCCTCGACGAGCTGCCGCAACTGGTCAACGTCCTCAAGGGAGACATGTCCCTGGTCGGACCCCGGCCGCCCCTGCCCGCGGAGGTCGCCCGCTACGAACGCTGGCAACGGCGGCGGCTATCGATGAAGCCGGGTCTGACCGGGCTTTGGCAAGTCTCTGGCCGGGCCGGGCTCGACGACTTCAGCCACTGGACCACCATCGACCTCGCCTACATCGATCAGTGGTCGCTGTGGCTCGACCTCAAAATCCTGCTCAAGACCATTCCGGCGGTGCTATCCACCCGAGGTGCGGCGTAACTGGCCAGTTTTGAGTTTTGAGTTTTTAGTTTTTGGTTCCGGAACTCAGTGCTGGATGCTCGATGCAGGTCGCAGGTCGCAGGTCGCAGGTCGCAGGTCGCACCGAAATTGTTGATTTGACTCCCGCGATGTCAAGCCTTTTCTGCAACTTTCGTGAGTATTTCAAAAAATCCTGAAGCCTGTGAGACCTGAGACCTGAAGCCTGAAGCCTGAGTATCGAGAATCGAGTAACCAGTATCGAGTATCCAGTATCCTAGTTTTCCTCGAAGGCCTCGAGCCTCTTCGGGTGCATGAACAGGGCCGGTTCCCAGGGGCCTCGCACGGACGTCTCGATCTTGGTGACGCGCACGTGTCCGCTCTCCCGGCGGTTCACCGAGATCCCGTCGAGGAGAAACCACGACGCCACGTGCGCCCCTTCCACGTCCTGGTATTTCAGGATGCGGTATCGGATTCCCTCGTTTTCGACCTTGCGGAATTCCGCCGAGGGTACGAACTCCACGGCCAGGATCGAGGCGTCGTCCCTGGCCACGATCAGCTGCCACGTCGTGTTCAGGACCGGCGAGGTGAAGAACCCCTTGAGGAACGGGAGCGACAGCACCCAGGCGTCACGGCCCTCCCAGCTCGTTTCCTCCACCCCGGTGACCCGAACGCCGTCCATCTTCAGGCTAAAGGGGAGCAGCAACGGAAACAGCCTCTGATTGAGGGTACCCTTGGCCATGTGCGGGGTCTGTCGCCGGTCGTCGAGAATTCCGCCCCTGGTCGCCCAGGCCTCGTCTCCGAAGCGTCCGAGGACGACGTTGCCCGGCATTTCGAGCCGTAGGTTCTTCAGGTTGGAGGTGTCGGCGTAGGCGGTGTACGCCCTCTTGCTCTGGGTGCCGTCGCTCATGGTCTCTTCCTCCTCGACCTCGAGCTCGATGACGCCGAGCTTCGCGAAGGCCTCGCCCCCCGCCGCAGCGATCATCCGGTCGACGATCTCCTGCGGCTCGGGGGTCGCCGCCACGGCAACGGCCGGGGCGGTGAGAACGAAGGACAGGAGCAAAGAAGAAGCACGCTGGATCATCGAAAAACTCCTCGGGACCGGTGCCGTCTTGGCACCTTCGGTCGAATGTCGGGCATTATAAACCGAACTTTGCGCAGCCGGAACCAAGCAGGCTTCAGGTCTCAGGTCTCATCTTAAACGGATGTGCCCTGCAGCCTGTGTGACCTGCGACCTGAGATTTTAGCGCCTCGCGGGCGGCCCGCAAAAAAACAACGGGGGCGGAAAACCGCCCCCGCGATCGATGGTTGTACCGGGCGCGCGTTAACGACTCGAGCCGTAAACCGCCCTTTGCGCCGGGTTGAAGATCGAATCCTGGGTCCGGTTGTCGGTCTCGGTGGCGTAGGCGGCCACCGCACCCCCGCCGACCACCTCCACCCGAATCGAACCGGTCATGGTCACGTTTCGCAGACCCATCTTCCTGAAGATATCGAACTGCTCGAGCACCCCCGGGGCGATCAGCAGAGTCAGCGGGTCGGCCGCCTCGACGCCGTCGAGGTCATAAAGCGTGATACGCACCTCGGACCAGCCATCCGGATCGGTGTTGAGCAGTCCGAGGTTGGTACGGAATCCCACATCCTTGTTCTCGGAGTTCGAGACCCCGGGAATGTAGCCGATCTCTCCAGGAAGTAGGAGTTGCCGGCTGCCGAAAACGGGGAGACCAAGTCCGTAGGTGCCGCCGGAGGGATCCAGGTTGTAGGTGCGAGCGGCGATCTGCGGCGCCGGGCCGCCGTCCTTGCCGGTCAGCACCAGGTAACCGAGGCTGTCCTCACCCCCGAGCAGGTCCCCGACAATGTCGAGGTTCTGCTGGACTGAGCCGGCAGTCATGAGCGGCCACTCGAAGCCGTACCGGTCCTGCGGGCTGTCACCGACCACGTACTCTACCTCGCCGGCGAGCCAGTCTTCGGTCGGGTTGAGCATCCACAGGTCGGTGCGCCACACCGAGTCGTTGACGCCGGCGATGTGGGCGGCGCCCACCACCCAGATCGTGTTCTCGTTCTGGAACGAGGACAGGTTGAGGACCGAGTCGCCGGTCGTGTTGTCGGTAACCGTCGCCAGGGCCTGCACATCAGCGCCCCCGTTGTCCACGCGGATGGAAAAGAGCGACAGGGTTCCCCCAACACCCACCCACTCGAGGACGTTGTTCAACTGCAGCGCGCTCTGCCCGAGCACCCAGGTGCCCTCGGACGCCAGGGCCACGCCTCCGCGATCGACCGCAGTGAGCTGGACCCAGGCATCCTCCTCCTGGAAGTTGACCAGGCGGATGTTGGCCCTGTAGTTCTTGTTGTGGGTCAGACCGGTGAGGTCGAGGAACTGGCTGCCCACGGCCTTCACCGGAAGGGCGGGCATGAAGAGACCGAGGGTACCGTAGGGCGTATCGTTGAAGGTCCGCGAGGCCGAGAGGACCTTGCAGCCGCTGTCGCTGAAGGACTCGATCCTCACCGAGCCCGTGAGCTCCTCATCCTCCAGGTCCGGGATCGCCTCGATGATGTCGGCGAAGACCCGGGTCTCGTCCACATCCAGCGTGAACTCGCGGTAGATCAGACCACCGCCGGAGTTGTTGGAGCCCTCAGGCTGATACTCGATGCGCACGTCCAGAGACTCTCCGCAGGGGTTGTGGAAGCGGAAGTCAGACTCCCAGGATGTGTCATTCACGCCTTTGAGCTTGACCGCCGCCCCGACAAAGAAGTCGTTCACGAGGGCCTGCTGGACCTCGAAGGACCGGGTCCTGGAGTCGGATCCGGCGCAGTTGGAGGCGTCCAGCTCGACAATGTAGACCCCAGGTTCCGTGAACGCGTAGCTGAAATGTTGATTCGAGCTGGATGTCACAAGCTCGCCGTCGAGGGTGATGGTCCACAGCCACTCGGTCGGCGCGGTGTTGCCGGGGACTTTGTCCTGACTCACCCTGTGGGTCCGACCTTCCACCCTGATGTACCCGATCCTCGAGCTGCCGAGGTTCTCCGCCACGGTGTAGCCCACCGTGCCCGGCCCGACGCCGCTCACCGGGCTGATGGTCAGCCAGCCGTAGCTTTCGGTGGCCGACCACGCACACTCGGCCGTGGTGTTGACCGAGAATGAACCGGTGCCGCCTTCGGCCGGGAAGTCGGCCGAGAAAGGACTAAGAACGTAGCTGCAACCGTCACCACC
>DAOWFV010000014.1 GCA_030637805.1 Acidobacteriota bacterium
CTGCCCAGGAACATGGTGGTCTCTTTGAGGATTGCCGGACCTATCGCCGAGGTAACGGCCGACGATCCGTTGGCCGACCTCATGGGCGAGGAAGCGACCAGTCTGCGTGAACTGCGCCGAGCCCTGGTTCAGGCGGCCGAGGATGATCGAGTCCGAGGCCTGCGTGTGCGCGTCGACAGCCTTGGCGGCGGCATTGCCACGGTGCAGGAACTGCGCTCGCTGATCGCGCGGGTGGGCGCTGCCGGCAAGTGGACCGAAGCCTACCTGGAGACCGCGGGTGAGTTCGCGCCGGGCAACTTCGTCTACTATCTGGCCTCGGTCTGTGACGAGGTGGTGATGAACCCCCAGGGAGACATCAACCTGATCGGGCTCTCGTCGCGAACCCCCTTTGTCCGCGGCACCTTCGACAAGCTCGAAATCCGACCCGAGTTCCCCGGACGGGGCGACTACAAGACGGCGCGCTTCATGTACACCCAGCGCGATTTCACCCCGGCCCACCGCGAGATGATGGAGTGGCTGCTCGGCTCCATCATGGATCAGCTGGTGGAGGGGGTCGGCGAGGGTCGTGGACTCGACCCTGATGCTGTCCGCAATCTGGTGGATCGTGCGCCCTTCCTCGGCGAGGAGGCGGTGGAGGCCGGTCTGGTGGACCGGCTCGAGGACTGGGGGTCGTTCACCGATCGGATCGGCGAGCGCGAGCCGGGAGCAAAGACTGTCAGCGTTCCGTCCTACCTCAGACGCAACCAGAGGGTGGTCAGGGGGCCGAAGATCGCGGTCGTCACCGCGGTCGGCACAATCCTGCGTGGCGCGAGCCATGAGAACGTGAATCCGCTCACCGGCGGCACCATCATGGGTTCGAATACCATCGCCGGGGCATGGCGCAACGTGCGCAAGACCAAGGGCGTCAAGGCGGTCGTCTTTCGGGTCGACTCACCGGGGGGCAGCGCGCTCGCCTCCGAGATCATCCGCCAGGAGATGGTGCGGACCGCCAAGGATCTGCCGGTCGTTGTCTCGATGTCGAACGTCGCCGGGTCCGGGGGGTACTGGATAGCCTGCGGCGCCCAACGCATCGTCGCCGATCCTGCGACCATTACCGGATCGATCGGAGTGATCGCCGGCCACTTCAATATGAGCCGCTTTTGGGAGGATAAGCTCGGCGTGACCCACGGCCGTCTCGACACCGGCGCCAACGCCAATATCTACGGCAGCCTCGAAGACTGGACTGACGAGCAGCGGGCGGTGGTCGATCGTCTCCTCGACCGGATTTACGACGATTTCGTCGAGCGGGTGTCGGCCTCCCGCGACATGACGCCCGAGGCGGTGGACGCGATCGGCCGGGGGCGGGTCTTCACCGGCACCCAGGCGCTGGACAACGGGCTGATCGACGTGCTCGGCGGTTTCGACGCGGCCCTGATCGAGGCCAAAAAGCTGGCCGGAATCGACCCGGATGCAAAGGTCCAGCTTGTGGAGTACCCGCGGGTTCAGCCGTGGTGGCGGCAGATCATCAAAAAGCAGAGGAGCGACGAGGTCGCTCTCCAAGCGGCGATGGAGACCCTGGAGCGATGGGTGCGTGAGGGCGGAGTCGAGGTTCCTGGAACCGTGTGGATGCCGCCCATCACGATCGAGTAAGACCCATCTCCGTGCCAGTCTCCGTGCCCGAGCCCGAGCCCGCGCCCGAAAGCCCGCCTGCCGCGGACCCCCTGTCATCCTGAGCGAAGGTGTCACGCAAAGGTGCGATCCAGAGAATCTGTCATCCTGAGCGGAGCGCCCCGGGCGCGAAGTCGAAGGATCCCCTGAAGAAAGAGAGAGGCAGCAAGAACAGCACTCTCCTGGCCCGTCCCATTCATCGCGCCCAAGCGCGGGCATTACGCTGCACTTCCCACGATTGCCTCCTCGCGCCGGTAATTCCGAATTCCGAATTCCGAATTCGCCCTCACGTCCGGTCATCGCGCCCAGGCGTGGGCAACCCGCCCCATTCGGCCCGGCCTCCTCCGCGCGCCCTCAACTAAAAACTCAAAACTAAAAACTCAAAACTGACCTCACCCCCTAACCCCCTCACAGCGTGACGTTGACACCGTCATCCCGCCCGTGGTCCCATGACCGAGATCGCTATGGACGAGCTTCTCGAGACCATTTCCCGCGTCGTGACCACCCGCGGCGCCCGTGCGGCGGAGCGCCGGCTGCTGGAGGAGCTCGACCGGCTCATCCCCTCGACTCCCGAGGAGCTTGCCTTGCCCGTGCGCGTGGTGGTGCCCTCCGGCAGCCTGCGGCTGCACGTCATCCGC
>DAOWFV010000236.1 GCA_030637805.1 Acidobacteriota bacterium
CCGGCCGACGCCGGGCGAGCTCCGCGAGCCTGGGATAGCGCGCGAACTGGCGCGGGTTGACGTGGAACCCCCATTCCACGAGAAGCTCGCGTTGTTCGTTGGAGAGCTCGGCGACCGGCGTGAGCACCGCCTCGACCACCGGATCGACGACGGTGCCGTCGCGGTAGGCGACAAGCTGCTCGAGAAGCGTCGGGACGATGTTCACCACCTGGCCCCGCCCACCGCTGCGTTCGATGGCGCGGGCGAGGGTGAGGTAAGCACCGCCGGCGTGCAGGGCCGCCCACGGTGCGTGCGAGATACCATCGTCTGTACGGTACGCCGGCTGGTGAAGGTGCCATAGGAAGCTGACCGTTGCCATGCGTCTCCCGGTCAGGACTCGGTCTTCGGGTCTTGCGCCCAGCGTCGATCCATGGCTAGATCCTCGTACTCGTCCTCGGTAGCGAATTGCTCCGGATCCTCGTTGCCGCAGGTATCGCACAGCGCTTCCTTCACAGTGCCATCCTTCCACTCGAAGGTGTAAACCGGGCTTTCGCATTCCAGACAGATCAGGTAATCGGGCATCATTACGGCTCACCTCCGAATGCCGACTTCAGGTTCATTATCTTCTTCCTCTCAGGTTCCGCCGCCTTCAATTTCGATTCCGAGCAGTTTCTTGAGTTCCCGCCGGTCGAGACTGTGGATCACCTCCTCGGTGGGGGCCACCACGGCCTCCATCAGCTTCACCTTCGAGCGGATCAGCTCGTCGATACGCTCCTCGACGGTGTTGCGGGTAATCAGCTTGAAGACCTGCACGAAGCGCCGCTGGCCAATGCGGTGCACGCGGTCGGTGGCCTGGTTTTCCTTGGCGGGGTTCCACCAACGGTCGTAGTGGAGCACAACCGAGGCACCGGTGAGATCGATCCCCGTACCGCCGGCGAGAAGGCTTGCAAGAAGCACGCGCTCGTGTTGCTCGGAGTTGAACCGGCGGACGATGCGCCCGCGGTTGCGAGTCTCTCCGGTCAGCACGAGGTGACAGATCCGGCGGCGTTCGAGGTGACGAACCAAGAGGTTGATCATCTTCACATACTGGGAGAAGACCACGATCTGCAGACCGCCGTCGAGGGCTTCGTCAAGAATCTCGTCGAAGATCTCGAGCTTCGCCGAGTCGCCTCTCTTGGAAGGATCCCCGTCCACGAGCGATGAGTGATCGCAGACCTGTTTGAGACGGGTGAGGAGGGCGAAGATGTGCATGTACGGGATCTCCGCCTCCTCGTCGTTCAGAAACTCGGCGATCTCGGCTGTTCGCTGCTGGTGGATTCGGCGGTAGAGAGTCTCCTGGGTGGGAAGCAGGCGACAGTAGCGAATGTCCTCCATCTTTTCCGGGAGGTCGCCGAGCACCTGATCCTTGATCCGGCGCAGGATGAGCGCCGCAAGGCGCTGCCGCAGGCGGTGGAGCTGATGGTGGGAGGGGTCTCGGTGGGCCGCGCGAAACTCCCGTTCCGATCCCAGGTAGCCGGGAAGAACCAGGTCGACCACCGACCAAAGCTCGATGAGGCGGTTTTCCAGAGGCGTTCCCGTCAGGGCTACCCGGAAGTTCGCGGGAAACTTGCGTGCCGCTCGGGCAGCCTTGGTGCGCGGGTTCTTGATGCGTTGCGCCTCGTCGAAGACCGCCACCTCCCACTCACCGTCGGTGAGCTCTTCGGTGGAGCGGAAGAGGATATCGTAGGTGGTGAGGACCACCCCGCCGCTTGAAAATCCTTCGAGAGTGCGCGCCGGGCCGTGGAAGAGGCGCACGGGGAGATCCGGCGCAAAGGCGCTCAAAAGTGTGTGCCAGTGCTCGAGCACGCCGCGGGGACAGACCACCAGGAACCGAGCTTGTGGCTTGCGGTCGCGAACGAGGCACAAAAGGCCCATCACCTGGTGGGTCTTACCGAGGCCCATGTCGTCCGCGAGGAGGGCGCCCACACCCACCAGGTAGCGGTTCCACAGCCATGCCACCCCGGCGGCCTGGTAGGGGCG
The DNA here is from genome assembly GCA_030637805.1 of Acidobacteriota bacterium. Classification (GTDB taxonomy): domain Bacteria; phylum Acidobacteriota; class Thermoanaerobaculia; order Thermoanaerobaculales; family Sulfomarinibacteraceae; genus Sulfomarinibacter. Next base: position 1,999 of record DAOWFV010000236.1, read on the forward strand.
CAGAATCGAGCGCAGCCCGGGTGGATCCGGCACCTCCCGCCTGCCGCGACCCTGGAGGACGGCGGCCAGCTCGCTCAGCTCCTTGTCGGGGCCCGTAACCTTCAGACCGGACTCGGCCACCAGCCTGATGAAGGCGATACGGCTGCCGAGGAGACCGAGGTCGCGCCGGCGCCGGGGCATCTTGAATCCGAGGCGCTCCAGCGACTGCAGGTCCGGGGCATGGACGATGGACTCGCCGATGCGGGTGAATCCGCACTCGAAAAGCTCCAGCGCCTCGGTCCAGGGAATATCCTTATCTGTTGCGGTATAACTCGGCCGCACCCGCACCTTTCCGTTGGGTGTCCGCTCGGCCTCGAGGGAGACTGGCTTCGGCGTCTGCGGCTGGCGAAAGGTCGCGAGATGTCCCTGGGGAAGGTACCAGGAGTGATGCCGAAGCTGGGGGTGGTCCAGGTTGAGAAACCGCAGAGCATCTTTCCCCGTGAGGACCTGCCGTCCCCTACGGTGAAATGGAACCAGCGGGGTTGCGGGATCGAGCACCCGGCAGAGGTGAGAGCCGATGAGTGCCCAGCGACCGTGGATGCGACCGTTGAGGCCCTCGTGAGTGAAGACCTGGCCGTTGGCGAGACGGTAGCCAGGTTCGATTACGATCCCCTGATCGTCCCAGGTAGTGGTCAGGACCGGGTGCAAACGCGCTTCCGACAGCTCCACGCTCGCCAGCTCGCCGTCGAGGCGGATTCTCGGGAGGGATCGAAGCAAGGGCAGGGCGCTGGGTAACGTCGAAGCGGTGAACGAGACCAATCGGGTGTCGCCCGAGGGCAGCGCGATATGGATCGCGACCTCGTTGCCTTCGAGTTGTGCAGTCGCGGTACCGGTCTTCTGCAGCGAGAGCTGCAGCTCGAGCGCTGAACGAAGATCGGATCCAGTGAGATGGCTGAGGTCCACTCTCTCGGCTGCCGCCCGGCCCGGAGAGATGAACGGATGGCGTGAGTTGGCGCGCCACATAGCGCCCGGGCCGAGACGGTGCATGGTCGTGCGGATGTCGAGCCACTGCAGCAGGGTGGCCGTGGCATGGGCGCAGGGCAGCTCCTCCTCGCTGCACAGCGAGCACGCGCTTGGGGGAAAGTCGTCGTCCAGGGGACTGGAGACCCGAACCGTGCACACCGGAGAGACCAGGTCGGCCTCGAGGTCCTCTCCGGTCCAGGCTATCCTCACCACCCGCCGGTCCTGGTACAGGTGATAACCACGTTCGGCGATGCCGCGGGGGAGCTTGCCCAGGACCTCGCCGCTTTGGATCTCGAAAAGCCCCGACCCGGACCGGTGCTTACTGCCGGGAGAGGAGTCCGCTGTCATAGCCAATCAATATAGCAGGATCCCGGTTGTGGAATTGACGACAACCTCCGGCCGCCGCCATGACCCACCGATCAGCGGTCAGCGACTCAACATCGAAATGGCCCCTGAGCGATCCGGGGCCGTCTGTTGGCGTCGCCATTTTGGCCCCAGGTAGCAGCGACTCGGGATGCTTTTCCGAAGGATCGCGCCCAGGAGCACGCAGCACGCACCGTCTCCGTCTCCGGCCCGCGTCCGTGCCCGACGGTCGAGGAATGCGCTTCCGAATTCAGCGCGACCTTCTCTCGTCGCGCTACCCGAGGTTGCCCCCCCTGACAATGTTTGGAGCTCAACGAGAGGGTCACCTCGGCGTCCACGTCCCCAAAATTGTCAGGGACGGCACGCCCGAAGAAGCGCGCAGTCCATCGCTCCGGGCCCGCGCTTCTTACAGGTGAAGCGGCCTTCTGTCATCGCGCCCAGGCGCGGGTAACCGGCTCCAACGATCCTGGCTGCCTCCCCGCGCCGTTAATTCCTAATTCGTAATTCTATTGTGGGCTACACTCCCGCTATGCCGGATGCTCGGGTCACCCTCGCTCTGGGTGGAGGCGCCGCAAAGGGCCTCGCCCATGTCGGCGTTCTTCGCGGTCTCGAAGAGGATGGGGTGCGGGTGACGGCCGTCGCCGGCACGTCGATGGGTTCCATCGTGGGCGCTCTCTTTGCCGGTGGCATGCGTGCCCTCGAGATAGAGGCGCTCCTCGCCGCTGTGGACTGGGCGCGCCTGGCCCGCATCATGGTTCGCTCGGTAGATGGGTCCGCCTTTCACGGCCTGTTGCGTGAGACGCTGGGGGGGCGACGCATTGAAGACCTCGAGCTGCCTTTCGCAGCCATTTGCTGCGACCTCGACACCGGGGAGGAGGTGGTGCTGCGGAAGGGTGACCTTGCCGACGCGGTGCGCGCCTCCTCTGCCATCCCCGGCATCCTCCCACCGCTCACCATCGGGGGCCGCACTCTGGTGGACGGGGCCATGGTCGCACCGGTTCCGTTTGACGTGGCCCGGCGCATGGACGACGCACCGGTGCTTGCGGTCAACGTGCTGCGTCCCCCGAAGCCCGGAGCAGTCGCGACTCCGGTGGTGGACCGCCTTATCGGCGGGACCGTGCCGGCGGCCGCGTTACATCGGGTAGAGCGCTTTCTGAAACGCCACCGGTTCCGTTTCGGGCTCAAGGACCGCGACCTCCCGAACCGGCTCGAGGTCGTCGCCCGTTCCTTCCACATCATGCAGTACAACCTCGCGAAGGCGCGCGACCGGATGGCGCCCGCAATTGAGATGGAGGTCGGGACGAGCGGCTGGTTCGAGTTCGAGCGTGCGATCGAGATCATGGAGGCGGGATACCGGGCCTACCGCACCGCGGGATCCGATATCTCTAGATCTTCCCAGAATGACTCATCGTGAGACCTGAGACCTGAGACCTGAGACCTGGGACCTGAGACTATCCCTGGTGGTCCCTGTCTGCCTCCGGCCTCGCCGCTTCGTCGTCCACCGGGGCCTCCATCTGTGATAGCAGCTCGAATGGCCGCCCCTCGTTGACCAGCAGAACCAGTCGATCGAGGTGTTCGAGGTTGTCATCATCCACTCTCATCCGAACACGACCGCGAAAAAGGCCCGCGAGCCGCGCCACGTCCCGCGGGGACTCCCGCTCGATCTCACGCAGCAGTGTCATCGCTTCTGAGCTGTGGGGATCGATCATTAGACGGTGAGCTGTTCGATTCTCGAGCCGGCGGACCCATGCCGGTACGTCGAAATCACGCCCTCCGAGCAGATCCACCCACGCCCGGGAGCGGCGCCCGAGGTCTTCTGGAGGTCGCTGCAGCGCGACCACCGGGTGTTCGACGCCGAACTCGGTGTGAACGAGTTCGGCGACCAGCAGGTTGAGCTCGTCGTTCGTGGAGGTGCCCACCACCAGGTTGTCGCGCTCGAGCCCGGCCTCCTCGTAGGTGATCGCGTCGCGGGCGTCGCCGGATACCGTCCCGAAACCGGCGGTGCGGAATTGGTCCAGCCGCCAGGACATCCCGTCCACCACGACGGTCGTGCTGCCGTCTGCTGACAGAAGCTCGGCGAGGGTCTGGGTGAGGGCATTCGCGCCGACCAGCACCGCCCGACGGCGGGTCGGATCTCTGGTGTAGCCGAGAATCCACGGTAGAACCAGCGCCATAGCGGTGGACCAGGTGCCGGTAACGATGATGGCGAGGTAAGTCAGGCCCTCCATCGTTCCGCCGCCGTCAATCCCCATCTTATGAAGCTCTCGGGCTGCAAGCGAGGCCACGGCCGCGGCCACAATGCCTCTCGGCGCGGTGAGCGCAACTACCGTGCGCCCGCGCAGGTCGAGGTGTCTCGGCCAGATCGACAGGAGAACGGCCACGGGACGCACCAGCAGGATCAGGCCAGCTACCACGAGCACACCGCGCCAGCCCAGATCAGTGATCTCCGTCAGGTCGAGCTGGGCGGCCAGGAGGATGAACAGGACCGAGATCGCCAGGGTGGTGAGCTGGCCCTTGAAGGCCTTCACCGAGGTGAGGTCCGGCAGCTCCGCCGCTGAGACCGTGAGACCCATCACCAGTGCAGCCAGGATTCCCGACTGCGGGGCCTGATGCTCCGCCACCAGGTAGCAGACGAAGAGCAGCGCGAGAATGGACAGGTTGCGCAGCTCTCCGCTCACCATGCGGCTGCGCAACAATCCTTTGGTGGCGGCGCCCGCCACGAACCCGATGACGACCCCGGTAAACACCAGGGTCAGGATTTCGATCAGAAGCTCCCGCGGCGGGATGCCCGCGCGTTGGACCCATTGCAGCGCCAAATAGGCGAGCACGGCGCCGATTGGATCGACGATCAGCCCCTCCGAGAGGAGGATGGTCTTGACCTTGGGTGGGGCGATCATGTGCCGCAGGAGGGGCACGATGACGGTTGGGCCAGTCACGACCATGACCGCGCCAAAGATGGCCGCCCCGGCCCAGGGCATTCCGACCACCATGTGGGCGAGCCACGCCGCCCCGATTCCGGTGACCGCGACACCGATAGTGAGCAGGTTGCGGACCGGTGCTCCCACCCTTGCCAGCCGTGCTGGATCGAGTGTCAGACCGCCTTCGAAGAGGATTATTGCGACGCCGAGGTGGATCAGCGGCTCCAGCGTTGCGCCGAGGGCTTCCGGGTTGACCAGGGCCAGGCCGGCCGGCCCGAACACGACGCCGAGCACCAGGAGCGGCAGAATGGCCGGGAGCTGGAAGCGATCGGCGACGATCTGGGCGGCGATTCCCAGCGCCACCGCGGCGACGAGGGTGGTTATGATCACTAGAGCAGTCTCCGTGCGATTTTTTCGGCGGCGCACCGGCCGCCGGAGAAGCCCTCCGGAATGTCCGCCTCCGGACACACCGCGTTGAAGCCGCACCACGCGCAGAGAATGCCGGGGCGCGCGGGGTGCTCGACGGCGGCGTCCGCCTCCTCCGCGAGCTCGAGAAAGCGTAGCAAGAGCCGCCGGCCCTTTTCGCCGTCCACCTTTTGCCAGTGGGTGGTTCCGTGGCGCAGGTAGTGGTAGCCGGCAAGAGCCTCTTCGGCGTCGTGATGTTCAAGAACGCAGGTGGCGTAGAGAGGCGCCTGCAGCCCTTGGGAAAACTCGGAGCTGTCGCCCTCCGAACGGGAGGTCTTGTAGTCGATCACGAAGAGCCGGCCCTTTTCGGTGCGTCCGACCCGATCGGCGAAGCCGGTGAACACAACCTCTGGCGAAAGGCGTAAGGAGAGGCGTTGTTCGAGCGCGACAGTTTCACTTCGGTCGCGCGAGAAGGTGTCGCGGTGGAAACGGGCGAG
>DAOWFV010000113.1 GCA_030637805.1 Acidobacteriota bacterium
ACTCAAAACTCAACACTGAAAGCCCACGCCCGGTCGACCGCTTTCGCGGTGCCGTCACGTCTTGGTCTTCTTGAGGTAAGCGACGGTGGCGCCCCAGCCTCCGCGGTCGGGCGGGGCGTCGTGGAATCCGCTGACCAGGCGGTGGCGGGCAAGCAGGCTCTGCACCCGCTCTCGTTGCACTCCGATTCCTCGACCGTGGATCAGACGCACCTCGGTTAGGCCCTTCTCATGGGCTGCTTCGAGAAAGGAGTCCACCACTTCCGGGATGTCGCGTGGTGGAAACGAGTGCAGGTCGAGGCTGTCCTCGATCGGAATCTCGACGACCAGGCCGGGATCTAGCCCGTCATCATCCTCGATTTCGGAAGGGGACTCCGGGAGTTCAGCGGCCCGGGCGCCGCCGGTCGAACCCGCTATCAGCACGACGACCGTCATGACACCCAGCACCGCGCCGAAGATCCCCAGTCCGATCCACGCCTTCGGACCCACCAATCGAGCCAAGGGCCAGGTAACGAGCGCCGCAACAGCAAACACACCGATTTTGGTAGCGATGTAGGCGAAACGAACGTTGGGGTCAGAAAGCAGCTGCCGGATCATTGTCCGAGTCTAGCCTGAACTCAAAACTCAAAACTCAAAACTCAAAACTAAGAACTTCCTAGGGGTAAAGCCTATTAATCAGGCGGGGGTACGGGATCGTTTCCCGCAGGTGGGGTACGCCGCAGATCCAGGCGACGAAGCGTTCGATTCCCATGCCGAACCCTGAGTGGGGGAACGATCCGTAGCGGCGGACGTCCAGATACCACTCGAAAGCCTCCCGCGGCAGCTCGTGCTCGGCGATCTTGCGCTCGAGGTGTTCGAGCGAGTCCGAGCGCTCCGACCCGCCGATGATCTCGCCGTAGCCCTCGGGAGCGAGCACGTCGACGGCCAGCGCGCGGCTGGGGTCCTCGGGATCGGGCTGCATGTAGAAGGCCTTGACCTTCGCCGGGTAGCGGGTGATCAACAACGGACGGTCGTAGAGCTCGGTGAGCATGGTTTCGTCGTCGCCGCCGAGGTCTTCGCCAAATTCGATGTCCGATCCCAGTTCCACGAGCTTTGCCACAGCCTCGGCGTAATCGAGGCGCGGGTACGGTCGTTTGGTCGTCGGCTCGAGTCGGGAGACATCCCGCTCCAACCGCTCAAGATCCTCGGAGCAGCTTTCGAGCACCCGCACCACGACCTCGGACAGAAACTCCTCGCAGAGGTCGAGGAGGCCGTCGAAGCGCAGCCACGCCACCTCCGGCTCGACCATCCAGAACTCCGTGAGGTGGCGGCGGGTCTTCGATTTTTCGGCTCGGAATGTGGGCCCAAAGCAGTAGACCTTGCCGAGGGCAGCGGCCGCGGGTTCGAGGTAGAGCTGGCCCGACTGCGAGAGGTAGGCCGTTTCACCGAAGTACTCGGTCTCGAAGAGGCTGGAAGTGCCCTCACAGGCGGCCGGCGTGAGGATTGGTGAGTCGATCAGGGTGTAGCCGCGGCCCTGGAAAAATTCACGAATCGCGAACTCGACCTGGGAGCGCACGCGCATGAGGGCGTGCTGGCGTTTCGAACGCAGCCACAGGTGGCGGTTGTTGAGAAGGAAATCTGGTCCGTGATCCTTCTTGCCGATGGGAAACTCGGGGGCGATCTGGAGGGCTTTCAAGGCCGAGACCTTGAGCTCGAAGCCGCCGGGGGCACGTTCATCCGCGACGACCGTCCCGGTGACCTCGAGAGAGGACTCCTGAGTGAGCGTGACCGCGGTCTCCCAGACCTCGTCCTCGACCTCCGGCCGGAAAACGATGCACTGCAGGTAGCCGAAACCGTCTCGAAGGATGATGAAACGCAGCTTGCCCTTCTTGCGCCAGTTGTAGACCCAGCCGCGGATGGTGATTTCCTCGCCAGCGTGGGCCGTGAGCTCGGCGATGGTGATGACACGGCGGGACATTTGCGCCTCCTTCTGAGGGGGGGATTGTACACGAGGCGTTTTCCGGCCACCGGTTGATGTTGTTTGGATCGTTGTCAGGACGTGACAGGCTACAGGTCGCAGGTCGCAGGTCGCAGGTCGCAGGTCGCAGGTTTCAGGTCTCACAGACTTCAGGTTTTAGGTCTCAGGTTTCAGGTCTTAGGTTTCATTGAGATATTCATGGAAGCCACAATAATTGCTTGACATCCAGGAGCTTCTGCCGCGACCTGCGACTTGCGATGTCCGACCTGCGACCTGCGACCTGCGACCTGCAGTCAGGACGGCCAGTGGACCTCCGAAGCCGGCTGCGGCAGAATGAGCACCGTGTGACCGTTGTTGGAGGGGGCATGGAGGTTCGACCGACCAAAAAGGAGTTCGAGAGCCTGGCACTGGAACACGACGTGGTGCCGGTGGTTCAGGAGCTGACATCCGACACGGTGACGCCCTTCACCGTGTACTCGCGCCTCGCCGCCCGCGGCCGCAACCCGTTTCTGCTGGAGAGCGTTGAGGGCGGCGAGAGGGCTGCCCGATTCTCTTTCATCGGCGCCGATCCCCTGCGCGTCGTCGAGATCCGGGGCAACGAGGCGTTCGTGGACGGCTCGCCCGAGGTGGGGCCGCCGGTGGATGTTCTTCGGCGTGCCACAGATCTCGGCAGTGTCGCCCCGATTCCGGAGTTGCCGCCGTTCATCGGCGGCGCCATGGGCTACCTCGGCTACGACGCCGTCCGGTTGGTCGAGGCAATCCCCTCCAGCGGCCGTGACGAGGGAGGGCTCCCCGATGCGTGGTTTGGATTGTATGACGGTGTCGTGGCCCTGGACCGCGCCCGTCAGCGCCTCCTGCTCATCGTGGCTGCGCGAGTGGGCGACCGGCCGGAGGTGGCCTGGGAGACGGCCCTTCGACGTCTACGGAACCTGCATGCCGCCCTTGCCGGCGGCGGGGACGGTCCCCTACCCCACCGGATCCCGAAGCCGGTGGGCGATCCATGGCGCGGTTGGAGCGCGACCCCGTCGGAGAGCCGGTACCTGGAGGCAGTGAGCCGCGCACGAGAGCACATCCTCGCGGGCGACGTCTTCCAGATTGTGCTGTCGCGCCGCTGGAGGCGGATGCCTCGCTGCACGACGGACGAGATCTACCGCATGCTGCGGCTGACCAACCCGTCGCCATACATGTTCCTCCTCGATACCGGCCAGGCGCGGATCCTCGGATCGAGCCCCGAGATGCTCGTGCGGGTCAGCGGCGAGACCGTTTCCACCTGCCCCATCGCCGGAACCCGCCGGCGGAGCCGAGATCCGGCGGAGGACCTC
>DAOWFV010000161.1 GCA_030637805.1 Acidobacteriota bacterium
GGCCACGAGCCCTGGTCTGGTTCCGGAGAGATCAGGTATCGGGTCGCAGCCAGAAGCTTACCAATCGAGGGGGCGCCGGGGAGCAGCGCTTTCGCGTCGAGAATTTCGACCCCGTCGGGAAGCAGGGAGTTGGCCTTCTCGAGGTGTTGCCCGCGCACGGGCGCGGTGCAGTCAACGTCGAAGATCTCCGCCTCGCTCTCGTGCCCCAGCGCAAGAGCCGGCCCCATGGAAAGCCGGATGTGGGGGTTGAAACCCTCGGTGTACCGCACCGGGATGGCGGCTGCGCGCACGACCCGCTCGAGGGTGTCCATCAACTGACGGTGCGAAAGGAAACGGGCGTCGCCGGTCTTGGAGAAGGTGAATCGGTAGCGGCGGTGAACCGGGGGTTGTGGCCTCTCCTGCGCGGCCGGAGGCACCCGGGGCTCGGGGCGCTGTCTGTAGGCGGCCGCTGCCGGGCGTTCGCCCCCGGCCACGGGCTCGCCGATCACCGGCAGCGAGGCCGGCGCAAGCTGGGTGTCTTCACCGTCGCCGGGAATTCCGCAGCGGTAGCAGTGGCCCCACTTGCAATCCTCGGTTTCGGCTTCGTTCAGGGCACGGCGCCACTCGGCCTTGAGAAATCCCTTGCGGACACCGGCATCGATGACGTCCCAGGGGAAGGTCTCCCCAAGGCCGCGCTCTCCGAGCTCGCGCTCCACATCGACACCGGTGTCCGCCAGTGCCCGCCGCCAGGCGCCGATGTCGAGGTGATCCGACCAGCCGTCGAAGACCGCGCCGAGGTCATGGGCACGTTCGATGGCCGCAGACAGGCCGCGGCCACCGCGAGAGAGCACCGACTCGAGAGCGGACTCCTCAGGATCTGACCAGCTGAGGCGGGCGCCGCGAATGCGGCGAAAGCGCTGCTTGAGCAGGTGAATCCGGCGCCCGAGCTCCTCGACTCCGGCGAAGGGCTGCCACTGGAACGGCGTCCAGGCCTTGGGGATGAAACACCCTACGGAGACCTTGACCTCGACGCGGCGGGTGCTCACCCGACGTCCGGCGCGCAGGATCTCCTCGGTCAGGCATGCCAGCTCTTCGAGGTCGTCGTCGGTCTCGGTGGGCAGCCCGATCATGGCGTAGACCTTGATCAGGTTCCAGCCCTTGGCGAAGGCGGCCTCCGCGGCGGTGACCATCTCAGCGTTCGTGAAGGTCTTGTTGATCACTCGTCGCAGGCGGTCGGAACCGGTCTCCGGGGCGAAGGTGAAGCCCGACTTGCGCACCCGCGAGACCGCCTCCGCCAGACCCACCGAAAAGGAGTCGGCGCGGAGGGAGGGGAGGCTCACCGATACCCGCCGCTCCTGCAGCCGCTCGGAGAGGTGAGAGACCAGAGGCTCCACCTGGGAGTAGTCGGCGGTGGAGAGGCTGAGAAGGCCAACCTCCTCGAACCCGGTCTGGGCCACCTGGCGCTCGATCCGGTCCATCACGACCTGCGGATCGTGCTCGCGCACCGGCCGGTACCAGTAGCCGGCCTGGCAGAAGCGGCAGCCCTGGGTGCAACCACGCATGATCTCCATGCCCAGACGGTCCTGGATGACATTGGCGAAGGGCACGATGACCAACTCGGGTTGGTCGGCTGGATCGAGGCGGTCCACCCACACCCGCGTGATCGGGAAAGCGGCCGAAGGATCGGTAGTTTCCCACTGTGCAGTTCTCTCTGCCGAGGCTTCTCGCCAGCGGTAGAACGTGGGTACGTAGACGCCGGGGATCGCGGCGAGCCGGCGCAGAATCAGGGCCCTTTCCTCACCGCCGGTACGCCCGTCGCGAATGGCGCTCACGATCTCGTCGAGCGCTGCCTCACCGTCACCGATGAGGATGGCATCGAAGAAGTCAGCCACCGGTTCGGGGTTGGCGGTGCACGGGCCGCCGCCGAGGACGATGGGTTCAAGCTCGCCGCGGTTCGAGGCTCGACGAGCGATTCCCGCCAGGTCGAGGAGGTACGGGACGTTGATGTAGTTGAGCTCCGACTGCAGCGAGATACCGACGATGTCGAAGTCGGCCACCGCCCGGTAGGATTCGAGGGTAAAGAGGGGCAGGCCCGCGGCCCGCATGGCCTCGGCCATGTCCGGCATGGGCGCAAAGGTGCGCTCCGCCAGGGCGTCCTCCCGGCGGTTGATGAGGTGGTAGAGAATTCGCGAGCCCTGGTGGGACATGCCGATCTCGTAGGCGTCGGGAAAGGCGAGGGCGACCCGAACCGAAACCGAGTCCCAGGGCTTTCGCACCAGATTGCGCTCCAGGCCGAGGTACCGTGACGGTTTCTGGACCCCGGGCAGGATCTCGTCAAGCGCCGAACGGATGGCAGTCGGCGAGGGATGCTCCATGCACACACTCCAAACCCTGAGTTCAGGGCGCTTCAATGTATACGAGATCTCAATGTATGCCAAGCGGGGGAGGGACGGGGCGACAGGGGATTTCGATACTGGATACTGGATACTCGATACTGGATACTCGATCCGCCCATCCAAGGTCAGGCTTCAGGTCGCACAGGTCTCACAGGCTTCAGGTCTCAGGTCTCAGGTCGCACAGGTCTCAGGTCTCAGGTCGCACAGGTCTCAGGCTTCAGGTCTCAGGCTTCAGGTCTCAGGTCTCACAGGCTTCAGGTCGCAAGTCTCAGGCTTCAGGTTTCATTGAAAAACTCACGAAAGTTACAAATAGGCCCTGACATCGCAGGAATCCAGTCAAGGATGTTGGTGCGACCTGCGACGTGCCTCTGCCATCTGCCATAAACAATTGGGATTGAGACTTCGTGTACACTGCGCGGATGAAGGTTGTCTTCTTCGGGACCCCGGATTTTGCCGTTCCGACGCTCGAGCTATTGCTGTCGAGCCGGCACGAGGTCATGTTGGTCGTCTCCAAGCCGGACCAGCCGGTGGGACGGCGTCAGGTTCTCACGGCACCGCCGGTGGTGGAACTGGCGAGGAGCCACGACGTCGAGTGCCTACAGCCGAAGAGCCTCAAGGGTCCCGAGATCAAGAACCGCCTGGTCGAGAGCGGCGCCGAGGCGGTGGTGGTTGTGGCGTACGGGAAGATGATTCCAGCCAGCATCATCGGTATCCCCCGCCACGGTCTCATCAATCTGCACCCTAGTCTGCTGCCCCGGCATCGAGGGCCGTCTCCGATCCAGTGGGCCCTTGCCTGCGGCGACCGCAGCACCGGGGTCACCACGATGCAGATCGACGAGGGCATGGACACCGGCCCCATTCTCCTTCAGCAACGGGTGGATATCGAGGACGGGGAAACGGCCGAGCTGCTGGGGCCGCGGCTGGCCAAGCTCGGCGCAGACCTCGTGGTGCGCACCCTCGAAGAGCTCGAAGCCGGCACCCTGGCGCCGCGTCCCCAACCCCCAGACGGGGCCAACGTCACCCCGATGCTGCGCCGAAACTTCGCGAAGGTGGACTGGTCCATGCCGGCTCGTCAGCTTGTTAACCGTTTGCGCGGTTTCACCCCCTGGCCCGGTCTGTACACGACCTTCCGCGGCGGCCGCCTGAAAATCTTCGGCCTCGAGGAAGCAAAGACCGCTCCGAAGGGGCGAGAAAAGCCCGGAACGGTGATCGCCGCCGCCGCCGACGGCATCGTGGTCCGCTGTGGACGGGGCAGCGCGGCGCGGATCACTGAGGTGCAGCGGGAAGGCCGGCGGCAGATGCCGGTCGATGCTTTCCTCATCGGCGAGCGAGTGAGCCGGGGTGAGGTCTTCGGCTGAACGTCTGACCGCGGCGCGCCTGCTGGTGCGCGTCGAGGGGGGGGCGTTCTCTTCCCGTTTGCTCGCCGGGGGAACGGTGCCCGGCGTCCGGGCTCGGGTGCTCGGCGTGCAGCGCTGGATGAGAGCTCTGGACGCCATTCTCGAGCCCCTCCTCCGGCGTGATCTTGGAAAGCTGGACCCGGAGGTGCGTGCCACCCTGCGCATGGGCCTTTTCGAAACGATGCGTATGGATCTGCCACCGGCGCTGGCCACCGACGGCGCGGTCCGTCTGGTGCGCCGCCTGGGGTGCTCCTCGGCAGCCGGGATGGTCAACGCCGTGCTTCGCAAGGCGTCGGTCGGGTGGCGCGAGAGGTTGGCGAAGGCCGAGATCGACGTCCAGCTCGCCCATCCCGCATGGTTGTGGGAGCGCTGGCGGGAGAACTTCGGGGCGGAGCCGGCGGAGCGCGCCATGGCGGCGGCTCAGGAACCCGCTGCGACCTGGGTCTGGTTCCTCCTCGAGGAGGCGAAGGAGGCGCTGAGGGAAGAGGGGGTGGCCCTTCTGCCCCACCCCTGGTGCCCCGGCGCCTGGTCAGCTCCCGAGGATCCACGGCGCCTGATCCAAGAAGTGATAGCGGGCTCGGCCTATGCCCAGGACCCGAGCTCACAGCTCGTGGCACACGTGGCGCTGGCGCTGGGCGGCGACTCCGCCCGTCTGCTCGACCTGTGCGCGGCGCCGGGCGGGAAATCGGCGCTGATGCTGCGGCTGGGCGGGTGGAGCCGGGCGGCGGCGGCGGATTTGCGTCTGACCCGTGTGCGGCTGATGCGCCCGTTGCTCGAACGGATGGACGCCACGGTGGTGGTGGCTGCGGACGCAACCCAGGCGCCCTTCGCCGCCGGCGCCTGGGACCTCGTGCTGCTCGACGCCCCCTGTACTGGTACTGGCACCTTCCGGCGCCACCCGGAGCTGAAGTGGAGACTCCGGCCGGAAGCCGTCGGGGAGATGGCGGCGAGGCAACGCCGCCTGTTCCTGGCGGGCCTCGAGTTGGTGGCCCCGGGAGGGGTCCTCCTCTACGCCACCTGCTCGGTGGAACCCGAGGAGAACGAGGAGGTGGTGGCGGATCTGCCCGCAGGTTTCGAGCGCGTCGACCTGGAGACGGCGCTGCCGGATAACGTGCCCTGGCGACCCACCGAGGCGAGTGGAATCAGAATCCTGCCCTGCAAGGACGGGGATGGATTCACAATGCACGCGGTACGGCGGAGCGCGCCGGCGTAAACACTGCGTCCGACCCGAGTCCGTGCCCGAGCCCGTGCCCGGCTCCATACCCGATGTTCAGAAGAGAGCTTCCGATTTCAACGCGACCAGCTCCCATCGCGCTCCCCGAGAGAGCCCCCCTTGACAATATTTGGGACTCAACGGGATGGTCCGCGCTGCGTCCACGTTCCCAAAATTGTCAAGGACGGCACGTCCGAAGTAGGGCGCCCTTTCTTTCGGCAGTCTGCCCGAGAGAATGCCAGGCACGCCGATGTGACGATGGGGACATCGTCACATCGGGAGCCAGGCACCTCCGAACGAGCGAGCCCAAGCGCGGGCAACCCGCACGAACACTCTGACCGCCTCCTCGCGCCGATAATTCCTAATTCCTAATTCCTAATTCCGAATTCTCGAGCTCTGCCTCAATCTCTTCCCACTCCGCCATCAGGGGCTCCAGCTCGGTGCTGAGCTTCTCCCGTTCCTGCTTCATGGACCTCAGGGTCGCGTCGGGTGTCTCCTCGAAGAACCCGGGGGCGCAATATGCGGTGTCGATCTCCTCGATGCGGGCCTCCGCCTTTTCGATGGCCGCGGTGACCACGTCGCGCCTTAGCTCGAGGTCTTTTCTGCGCCGCCCGTCGGCGTCCCGAGCGGTGTCGGCGGGAGACTTCGGCCCCCGGGTGCGTCTGCTGCGCTTTTCCTGACGAGCCCGTAGCGCCGCCGTTTCGGCGTCGAGGTGGTCGTCGCCGCAGCTCGCGAGGTACTCGTCATAGGTCCCGAGATAGTCAGTGATGCCGTCGGCGGTGATCTCGAAAACACGGGTCGCCAGCCGGGAGACGAACCACCGATCGTGTGAGACGAAAATCAGAGTCCCATCGAAGGCTTCGAGACCGGCCACCAGGGCCTCGATGGCCTCGATGTCGAGGTGGTTCGTGGGCTCGTCGAGCACCAGCACGTTGGGCTCCTTCACGGCCAGGCGGGCGAAGATCAGGCGCGCCGCCTCACCGCCCGAGAGGCTTGCGAGCTTCTTTTCCACCTCGTCGCCGGAGAAGAGCACCCTACCGAGGCGGCCGCGGATGGTGCCCGTGTTCTCTCCCAAGCAGGCGGCCGCCAGCCAGGCCTCGACGGTGGCGTCGTGGCCGGCGAACGCCTGGCGAAGGTCCTGGGCGAAGTACCCGGTGCGCGCTTCGTGCCCCCACTGCACGCTTCCCGCGTCGGCCTGCACCTCGCCGACGGCGATCTTCAGCAGGGTCGACTTACCGATGCCATTTGGACCGATGATCGCGAGCCTGTCGCCGCGGCGTACGCGAAGGTTGACCCCATCGAGCACCTGGTTTTCGCCGTAGGCCTTGGCCAGTCCCTCCACCCGTAGCGCTTCCTTGCCGCTGGGACGCGCCTGGCTGAATCGGAAGACGGGGTAGCGCCGCGAAGAGCGGGGAAGAGGTTCAATGACGATACGATCCATCTGTTTGAGCTTGCTCTGTGCCTGGCGCGCCTTGGTGGCCTTGGCCCGGAACCGGTCGGCAAAGGCCTTGTGCGCCGCGATCTTCTTCTCCTGGCGCGCGATCTCGCCTTCCTTGCGATCGCGGTTCTCTCGCTTGGCCACGGTGAACGCACTGTAGTTGCCGGTGTAGAGGGTGATGGTCTGGTAGTCAATGTCGAGGATGTGGGTGCACACGTTGTCGAGGAAGCGGTGGTCGTGTGAAATAACCACCGCGCAGCCCTTGTAAGCGGCCAGGAACTTTTCGAGCCAGCGGATCGAAAGGATGTCCAGGTGGTTTGTCGGCTCGTCGAGAAGCAGGCAACCGGGATCGGCGGCGAGAACCTGGGCGAGCAGCACGCGGAGCTTGAAGCCTCCCGAGAGGGTGGACAGGGGAAGGCGGTGAACGGCCGACGGGATGCCGAGGCCCTCGAGGATCTCCCCGGCCCGTGCCTCGAAGGAGTAGCCGTCGAGGCTGACGATGAGGTCCTCGACCTCGGCGTAGCGCTCTCCGTCGAAGTGGTCGGCCGAGGCTTCGAGGATGCGCTCCTTTTCTGCCAGGGCACTCCACAGCTCCTGGTGGCCCTTCATCGCGACATCAAGGATGGGCGTGTCCTCGAAACCGAAGTGGTCCTGGTCGAGCACGCCCAGGCGCAGCCGTTTGGGCACCGACACCGCTCCCGAGCTCGCCTCCTCGACGCCTGTGAGGATCCTCAGCAGAGTGCTCTTACCGGAGCCGTTGGCTCCCACCAGCCCATAGCGGCAGCCCGGGTTGAGCTGGAAGCTCACGCCGTCAAACAGCGTCTGGCTGCCGTAAGACTTGGCAAGGTCGGTCACCGTGATCATGGGCAGGGAGGATAGCAGGGAGGGAATTAGGAATTTCGGATTTTGAATTTTCCGGCGCGAGGGGGCGGTCAGAGTAATTAAGCCGATTGCCCGCGCTTGAGCGCGCCCATTCGGAGGTGCCTGGCATCCTCTCGGGAAGCGCTACGAAAGAAGATCCCTTCGAAGTCAGCAGCGCACGACCCGTCGCGAGCGCGAGGATTACAAGAAACTCAAAACTCAAAACTCAAAACTAAAAACTCTTAACTCCTTCACCTCTTCACCTCTTCTCAATTTCCCTCGCCGGGTGGTGGAAGCAGCGCGGGAATCCAGTCCTTGCTATGATCGGCGGAACTGGATCTTGGGGGGAGGGGGACTCCATGAAACGAATCCTGGTGTTCATCGCGGTGCTCGGGCTGGTCCTGACGGCACCCGCTGCGGCCGGGGAAGCCGATGCGATTCTCGGCCTTTGGGCCACTGATCCGGAGGGCGAGGGCGGTCAGGCACACATTGAGATCTATGCCGAGGGCGATCGCTACAACGGCAGGATCGTGTGGCTGGAGGAGCCGATCTACCCAGCGGACGACGAGCAGGGAATGGCCGGTCAGGAAAAGGTCGACCGCGAAAATCCCGAAGGCGCTCTGCGTACCAGACCAATCATCGGTCTGGTGATCATGGAGGGCATCAAGTTCAAGGGCAAGAGATCCTGGCACAAGGGAAAGATCTACGACCCGGACAATGGCAAGACCTACAAGTCCAAGCTGAGCCTGGCCGGTGACGACGTCCTCAAGGTGCGCGGATTCATCGGCTTTTCACTCATCGGGCGCACCTCCGAGTGGACCCGGGTGAAGGCCGACGGCTAACGCAGGCCCGCAGGCGGGCACGATTTCCGGTGTGGGATGCGTACGGAGTCAACGGAGCTAAATCTGATGGGGGCGAAAGCTCTACACCGTATAATGGTCGCCGACGACGAACCGGACATTCTCGAGATCTCGCGGATCGCTCTCGAGTCGCTGGGGGGGTACGAGGTTGCGACCTGCAGATCGGGGGCCGAGTTCTTTCGTCTCCTTCCGAAATTCAGGCCCGAACTTGTCATCTTGGACGTGATGATGCCGGATATGGCTGGGCTCGAGATCTACGGCGCGCTGCGCAAGATGCACGGCTTCGAGGAAGTGGCAGTGGTCTTTCTCACCGGGATCGTCGGGGAAGAAAAGCTGGAGGAGCTGCGGCGCTCCGGCGCCGCCGATGTCATCCGCAAGCCTTTCGATCCCATGACCCTCGCCGATCGGGTGGATGTGATCTGGAGCGCCTGCTGTGAGCGATGACCGAGGCAAAGGGCCGCAAATCGATCCGCTCGAGCAGGAGCTCGAAAAGCTGCGTGCCGGCTTCGCAGATCGGCTCCCTATGCGACTGCAGGGGATGGAGGACGAGTGGCGGGCGCTGCAGGACCAGGGGTGGAGACGGGAGGGCGCTCGCGCCCTGCACCGATCGGTGCACGGATTGGTCGGAACCGCCGGAAGCCTCGGGTTCTTGTCCGTAGCGAAGACCGCCCGCCGTCTGGAACGCCGTCTGGTCGCCCTGCTCGAAGGGGCGGAGGACCCCACGGCCGAGCAACAGAGCGAGATCGGATCATGGTTTGCGCGGATCGAAGACGCTTCCCGTGAGGACAGGGGCGGAGCGATGGTGCCGAGCGCTGCCAAGATCTCCGTCTCGCAACCGGCGGGCCCGGTCGAGCAGCGAAATCTGATCGTGGTTATCGAGGAGGAGGGGCCTTTCGCCGACGAGCTGTCGCTCCAGCTCGGGCATTTCGGCTTCGAGCTGCA
>DAOWFV010000061.1 GCA_030637805.1 Acidobacteriota bacterium
CTCCGAATCGTCATTTCGCCCTGCCCACCACTCCCACAGAATCGGGATGACCAGCAACAAGCCGAAGGGTCGGGTGATCGTCGCCAGCCCTCCGAGAATGCCGGCTAAAGCGAAATTCCGGCTGCGGGCGAAGAGGAAGACGCCCAATGAGAGGACCAGGAAGAGCGATTCCGCGTAGACCGCCGATAGGAAAAGGCTGGACGGATGGAGCAACAGAGCGGCGCACGCGGCCAGGCCTGCCATTCCCCCGTTGGCGCCGTTGACCTCCAGACGCACGAGGCGCTCGAGCAATACCAGGGACAGGGCCAGACACAGGTTCGAGATCAACACCCCGGCGGCTACGGGACCAAGCAGGGGCGCCAAACCGCGTATCAGGAACGGGTACAAGGGCAGGAATCCGGAGGCGGCGTGTTGCTCGTAGGGAACCCCCAGTCCGGCAAAATGATCGCTTACGTCATAACCTTCGGCGGCGATCAACAGGTACCACTCCGAGTCCCATCGCGCCCACATCTCCAGGGGTCGGGAAACGGGCTCATGCACGATCAGGTTCCCCCGTTGAACGACGGCGCCGGAGGGCAGCAGCCAGGTGGACAGCAAGCCCACCGCAAACAGGGCGAGACGACTGGCGAGAAAGAGACATGCCAGGTGCGCATACGGCCGGTTGATGAGCCGAGAGAAATTCACTATGAAATCAGTATAATGACCGACCGCGGAATCGTGGCGGAAAAACTACATCGAAATTCACCCCACCGCCCCGAAACTCTGGAGGGAGAGATCATGAGTGAGAAGCATGCCAAGGTCCTCATAATCGGTTCCGGGCCCGCCGGGCTTACGGCAGCCATCTACGCCGCCCGCGCTGGTCTCACGCCGCTTGTCATCGAGGGCATGCAGCCCGGCGGTCAGCTCACCATCACCACCGACGTCGAGAACTACCCGGGCTTCCCGGAAGGAATCATGGGTCCGGAGCTGATGCGGGTAACTAAGGTCCAGGCCGAACGGTTCGGCACCCGCTTCCTGTTCGACGAGGTCATTGAGGTCATCCTCGAGAACCGGCCCCTCATTGTTCGCACCAAGGGCCACGGCGAGCTTACGGCCGACGCCCTGATCATCGCGACTGGGGCTTCGGCAAAGCTCCTTGGCTTGCCCTCCGAAACCGACCTCATGGGTCACGGCGTCTCCGCCTGCGCCACCTGCGACGGGTTCTTCTTCCGTGACAAGGAGCTGGTGGTCGTTGGAGGGGGCGACACCGCAATCGAGGAGGCAATTTTTCTGACCAAGTTCGCAACCAAGGTGACGGTGGTCCACCGTCGGGACGAACTGCGGGCGTCGAAGATCATGCAGCAGCGCGCATTCGACAACGAAAAGATCCACTTTGAGTGGTTCTCCGTATTGACCGAGATTCTCGGTACCAGGGAGGGCGGCGTCACGGGCGTCCATCTCGAGGACACGCGCACCGGCGAGCAGCGGGAGTACCCCACCGACGGCGTCTTCATAGCCATCGGCCACAGACCGAACACCGAGATCGTCGCCGACAAGCTGGAGGTGGACGACACCGGCTACATTCGCACCGTGGCCGGCACCACACGCACCTCGGTGGAGGGCGTGTGGGCCTGTGGAGACGCCCAGGACGCCTTCTACAGACAGGCGGTGACCGCAGCCGGCACCGGGTGCATGGCCGCGATCGAGGCCGAACGCTGGCTCGCGGAGCATGGTATCCACTGACAACTGACTCGGAGCTTGCATCCGGGCGGGTTGGCGTATAGGCTGTGTCACCGCGCCCGCGGCGAGGCCGCGCGCGACAGGAGGTAGGCATGATTTCGTTCTCGGAAAAGGCGATTGAAAAGGTCAAGGAGTTCGCCACTGGGATGTCGGAGGCGGAGGGCAAGG
Source organism: Acidobacteriota bacterium (assembly GCA_030637805.1). Lineage (GTDB taxonomy): Bacteria > Acidobacteriota > Thermoanaerobaculia > Thermoanaerobaculales > Sulfomarinibacteraceae > Sulfomarinibacter. Next base: position 1,888 of record DAOWFV010000061.1, read on the forward strand.
ATCTTCGCGTTTTCATCCAGGGCGTCGGCTGCTCGGGCTTCAACTACGGCTTCACCTTCGACGAGCTGCGGGACGGCGACACTGTCGTCTCGAGCGGTGACCTCAAGGTGCTGGTCGATCAGCACTCGGCCCCACATCTCGAGGGCGCCAAGGTGGACTTCGTCGACGACGAGCGCGGCAACGGATTCACCGTCGACAACCCGAACAGTCCGGCACCGCCAAGCGACTGCAGTGCGGGCGGCTGCTCGGGCTGCGGCTGAGCGTCCGTGAACGAGAGCGCGCGACTCCTCGAGGTCGTTCGTCTCGGCCACCCCGGGCTGCGCGCGATTGCCGAGGCGGTGCCGGAGGAGTGGTTTTCGAGCGGCCGTCTGTATGAGCTCGGCCGCGACATGGTGCGCACCATGATCGAGGAGGAGGGCGTCGGCCTGGCCGCCCCCCAGGTGGCGGAGGGCATCCGCCTGTTCGCCTACTGGGTTCCGGCGACCGAGGATGAGGCCGAGGTCCCGCCCATGCTTCTCGCCAACCCGGAGGTCCGGCCCATGGGAACCGAGCAGGAGGAGGGCTGGGAGGGCTGCCTCTCGATCCCCGGGCTTCGTGGGCTCGTGCCGCGCTTTCGTCGTATCAAGGTCAAGGCGCGCCGCCTCGATGGTGAGCCGGTCTCCTTGACCGCGGACGGATTCCAGGCGCGGGTTATCCAGCACGAACACGACCACCTCGACGGCGTGGTTTTCCTCGACCGGATGACCTCGATCAGCTCCCTGGCATTCGAGCCGGAGTGGGAGCGGTACGTGCTCGCGAGCGAGGATGGAGAGGACTAAGTACACCCGTTCGCAGGTAAGGTACCCTCTCAGATCATGATCGAGGAGCACACCGCGGACAACGGGCAGCTCGGAAAAGCGCAGCCTTCCCAGCTCCCCCGGACGGTCCTCCTCGCGTCGATGCTCGCTGGTGCGGTCCTCGGCACCTTCCAGATCGCCAACACCAGCATCGGCTGGCATCTCGCCAGCGGCCGGTGGATCATCGAGAACCGCGCCTTCCTTCGCGCCGATCCCTTCTCCTTCACTGCCGCCGGCGTCCCGTGGATCGACCACGAGTGGATCTTCCAGGTGGTGGTCGCGTTGGCCGACGCGGCCGCCGGGGCGCCGCTGCTGGTGATCCTGCGCGCGGCGGTGGTTGCGACCATGGCCGTGCTCCTGCTCGTCATCGGTGTACGCAACGGTCTTTCCCCGGCCACCGCTCTTCTCCTCTCGGTGCTCTGCGTTTGCGGGGCAAGACCGCGCTTCTTCCTCCGCCCCGAGTTGGTGACTTTGATCGTGGTGCCGACAGTCGTCTGGATGTTCCTAAGCAGGGCAGAGCGCAGGTCCCCGGCGTGGCTGGGGGCCGTCGCCGGACTCATGGTTTTGGGGGTCAACGCCCATGGTGGGGTGTTGGTCGTTCCCTTCCTCCTCGCCGGGCTTCTCGCGGCCGAGGTGCTTCAGATGGCCGTCACCGGCAGCTGGTCCCGGCGTTTAATCGTCACCGGCGCCTCGGCGGTCGCGGTCGCCGGTCTGGCGGTTCTCGTCAACCCCTACGGCTGGCGGCTGTACACGGTCCCCTTCCACCTCGCCCGCCTCGTCGGCCTGCCCCACATCCCCAACCCCGAGTGGGTCCCGGCGTCCTTAACCCAGACGCCGTTCCTGTTTATCGCGATCCTCTTGGCCCTGCTGCTCCTCAGCCTCTACGAGCGCCGCACCGAGCGCTGGCTCCTCCTGTTCATGGCCGCAGCTCTCGCGCTGCGCCACGTGCGCAACCTGGGCCTCTTCTTCGTGCTGCTGCCCCTGGCGGTAGCGCCGGCACTGGCCCGCTGGCCCGCACTGGCGGCGCAGGCCCCCAAAGACGTTCCACGCTCGCGACGGGTGCAGGTGCTTGCCGTGGTGCTGGCGCTGGTACTGGCAGCGTCCATGGCGGCGGCGCCGTGGCCTCGTTTCGGCTTTGGCTTCGCCGAGAACTACTTCCCGAAAGAAGCCTGCTCCTTCCTCGAACGGGAGAACCTCCCGGGCGCCAGGTTGTACAACGACGTCCGCTTCGGCGGCTATCTCATCAACCGCTATTTTCCTCCCCGCGGCGTCTTTCTGGACGACCGCAACGAGATCCACGAGCCGCTGTTGCGCCGCTTCTGGGAGATATTTCAGCGCAGCGATGTGAGAGCCTGGAACGCCCTGCTCGCACAGATCGAGATCGACAGTGCCCTTGTCCGCTACCACCCGACCACCCGGGTCAGAACGCCCGACGGCGAGGATCTTGGCGAACGCGGCTTCTCGGCCCTGTGGTTCCCGGCCCGCGACTGGGCCCTGGTCTACTGGGATGACGTGGCCATGGTCCTCGTGCGTCGGGATGCGGCTCCGGATGGGCTCCTTGAGCGCACCGAGTACCACCTGCTGCGTCCAGACGACTTCGCCCACCTCGAGGGCCGCCTGGTCGCGGAACCCGGGTTGCGGCCCACTGCGGCCGCCGAGCTGCGACGGGCGCTGGCCGCGAACCCCGACTCCGAACGCGCCCGCCGGATGGCTATCTACCTCGCCGCACTGAACCCGGACCCCCTCACTGATCCTTGATTCTCTTGTAGGCAACGATGACACAGTTTTCGGGTTCGATTCCGTAGGGGCTGCCGGTGAGATCCGCGGGGACCTGCAGCAACAGGCCCGCTGCGATCATCTCCTCCCACGATTCTGCACAGGCCCCAGAGAACGCGGCGTGTTCGCGCAGCAGGCTATCGAGGAGCTGTCGGTCCTTGAGAACGGTCGCATCGTAGAGGTGGCTCATGCACATGCGGCGGTCGTAGGCATCCTCGGCTTCGGCGACCGCCTTTCTCCAGTAGTCGATCGAGTCTTCGACGGTCCACTTGCTCTCGGTGTCACGCCACACGCCGACCACTCGTTTGAGACGCGCCGGGGCGCCCGGCCGCTCCGCCGCAATCTCGGCGTAGTGGAGGGCCGCCCCGCGATCCCTGAAACGTATGAACATGTCCCACGCCGCGGCCTCCGCCAGCATCCAGCTCTGCGGCAAGTTGCGCAGCCCCTTGTCGAAGAGGCGCCGCACCGCCCTCTCGAGCTCAAGTTCGTCGCCACCGACCTGGATCTGCATGATCAGCGCCCCGATGCGGTAGGCGTCGAAATACAGCGGGTCGAGGTCGGTGATGAGGTCGTAGATGGTCTCGAGGTAGAGAAATCGTTCGTGCGGCTGGAAAAGGGAGTAGTACTGAATGGACCAGAGGTAGAGAGCGTCGGCCACCAGCTCGGGGTTGCCGAGGCTCACGAGCTTGAGGATCTCCGGCGACGGAAGGTAGAGGAGCTCCCGGCTTTCAGGCCTGTCGAGCGGGATCCTCTCCAGCTGCACCGCACAGAGGACCGCCGCCGCGAGCAGTGCCGCAACGACCGCCAGAGTGGAGAGCGTCCGCTTCACATCAGGTCCTTGCGGCGGAAGCGGAGGTTCGCGAGGTAGAGCACGAGAACGATGATGACAATGGCGTAAACGCAGGCCCACACAACCGCCGCCGCCGGTATGGGAAGGTCATGGACGACCTCGGTGTGGAAGTCGAAGCGCTCGAGATTGGGCAGGAGATAGTACGCGGTGGCGATCACGGCCCGGGCGAAAGCGCCGGGGAGCTGCCGTGTGAGCAGCCAGAGGTCCTCGGACATATGACCCACGACGAAGACCGCCAGGGTCATCAGTGAGCCGAGAATCGGCCGGGTGAGCACCGCGAAGAGAGTCGCGAAGGCGGCCAAAACCGCCATTTCCAACATGGTCATCGCCCCGGCGAAGAAAAGCATGAAATCGAGCTCGTGCTGATACACCCACACCACCACCACCAACAGCAGGGTCATCAGGGTGAGATTGACGGCGACGACGGCGACCAGTCCGAGGTACTTGCCGAGCAAGAACTGCCACCTCCTGACCGGCTTGGCGAGAATGTTGAAAACAGTCCGGCTGTCCACCTCGCGGCTGATCAGGAGCAGGCTCATCATCACCGCGATCAACATCGAGAAGAACTGAATCGCGACCAGCCCAAGGTCCTTGATGATCCTCGTCTCGTCACCGACCGTGAGCATCCCGAAGAGTTTCGACCCTACCAGGAGGACCACCGCGAAGCCGAGGAAGAGATAGAGAATCCGGTCGCGGATGGCCTCGCGAAATGTGTTTGCGGCAATCGCCACAACCGCTCTCATGAGCCCTCTCCCTCGTAATGGCGCATGAGAAGATCCTCGAGATTGCTCCGCACCGGGTTGAGGCTCACCAATCGCGCCCCGCGATCGGCAAGCTCTTGGATCAGCGCATCCCGGTGAGCCGAGGACACCCTCGCCCACGAGGCGTCGCTGCCCACGTGGCTGGCCAGAAGGGGCGTCCGTAGATCCGCCGGGACCGCGCCCACGAAGGTCGCCTCCGAGCATTCGGCCTCGTCCGACATCAGCTCGGCTACCGATCCCACCGCGCGCACCCTGCCTTCGACGATGATCGCCACCCGGTCGCAGATGGTCTCCACGTCCGGGATAATGTGGCTCGAGAAAAAGACGGTGGTCCCCGCCGCGGCCTGCTGAAGGATGATATCGCGGACGTCCCGGCGGCCCACCGGATCGAGGCCGCTCAAGGGCTCGTCGAGGACCAGCAGATCCGGCTCTCCGAGCAGCGCCTGGGCGAGGGCCAAACGCTGCAGCATCCCCTTGCTGTAGGCGCCCATCTTGCGGTCGGCGTGGGCATCCATGGCAACCTCGTCGAGAACCCGGGAAATCCGCTCCTCCAGCCCGGAGCGCTGCATACCGAGAAGCTCGCCGCAGAAGCGTAAGAACTCCCGCCCAGTGAGGTGACGGTAGATGTAGGGGCTTTCGGTCATGAAACCCAATCTCCGCTTGGCTTCGAGGTCGGTATGGGGCAGCCCACAGACTCTGATCGAGCCCGAGTCCGGAAAGATGATCTCGGTTATGGCTTTGATCGTAGTTGTCTTGCCGGCTCCATTGGGGCCCAAGAAGCCGAAGATCTCGCCCCGCCTGACCTCGAAGCTGAGGCCCTTGAGGACCTCGACGTCGCTTTCGAAGAGTCCGGGGTGAAAAGTCTTGCGAAGATCCCGGACCTCGAGCTGAATGTCTGCCACGCGATGGCCTCCTCTGCCCAGATTAGCAACGCCGCTCCCAGTATACCGAGGGTGACACCAGTCATCCGCGACGTCTCTCTTCCCCCAGCCTCGAGCAAGACCTAGCCCGGACTATTCATGAGTGATCTGCTACGACCGCAGATCTGCACGCCAGCGCAGCCCTTTTCGCGGCTCGGCGTCCTCAACGTACTGTCGACGAGCACGCCTGCGGCGCCTCGCCGCTCAGAAGACACCGCTGACGCACAGCTTTGCGGTCTCGCGACAAACACTCATGATTCTTCGGGCTTGACCCAACGTGGCATAATGGATGATTGGAAAGGAGGCGCAGCCATGTCTGAGCTCGCCCCCATGGACATTCTCGGCAAGAGGTTCGGAAAAGAGTTCAGAGGTTATGCTCCCATGGAGGTACATGAGTACCTCACCGAGGTGGCAACGACAATCGAGGGGCTTGTTCGCGAGCGTGGCGAGCTCCGCCAGCACGTCCACCACCTCGATCAGGAGCTAGGGGCCTTTCGCGAACGCGAGACGGCGCTCAAAGAAGCCCTGGTGGCCGCCCAGCGCTCCGCCGAAACTACCCTTGAGGTCGCCCGCAACGAGGCGCAACGCATCGTGGACGAGGGGCACGGCCTGGCCGAGCGCCTGGTCGAGGAAGCCAATGGGCGTGCGCAAAACATCGAACGGCTGATCACCGATCTTCGCACCCGGCGGCGCGAGGTGCGCGCCGAGCTCAACCGCCTGGTAGAGCTGCTGCAGGGCCTCGTTCACGACGACCAGGCGCGGGAGCGCGAGGAGCGATCCACCCCGCAGCTCGCGCTCCTGAAGCCCCAAGTGCAGAACGGAACCGAGAGCAAGGGATGAGCCTCCTCATCCGCGGCGCCCACCAGGTGGTCAGCCCCTTGGGTGATCGCGCCCGGCGCGGAACCGAGCTCGCCGCTCTGGAGATTCGCCCAAATGCGGTGGTGCGCTGCGAGGAGGGCATGATTGTCTTCGTCGGTAACGAGGCGGAGCACCGGCAACGATTCGGGGATGCCGACGAGACCCTCGAGGCCGACGGCGGCTGCGTCCTGCCCGGCTTTGTCGACCCACACACCCACCCGGTGTGGGCAGGGTCGCGCGAGGACGAGTTCGACCGCCGATTGCGCGGCGAGACCTACATGGACATTGCCCGCGCCAGCGGCGGCATCAACGCCACGGTCCGGGCCACCCGATCCGCCTCTTCAGAGGAGCTCCTTGCCGGCACTTTCGCCCGTCTCGACAGCTTCCTCGTTCACGGCACAACGACCATCGAGGCAAAGTCCGGCTACGGCCTCGACCTCGAGACCGAGGTGCGGATGCTCGAGGTCATCCACCGCGCCGACGAGGCTCATCCCGTCGATCTCCATCCCACCTGTCTGGCGGCGCACGAGGTTCCGCTCGAGCACCGCGATGACCCCGAGGTCTGGGTGCGTCGCCTGATCGAGGAGATCCATCCCGAGATTGTCCGTCGCGGCCTCGCCGAGGCGGTGGACGTGTTCTGCGAGGAGGGCGTCTTCGATCTCGATCAGACCCGCCGCCTGCTCGCCGACGCCCGCGATCACGGTTGGCGGATCCACCTCCACGCGGACGAGCTCACGCCCCTCGGCGGCACCGTGCTCGCGGTCGAGTTAGGTGCGCTCTCGGCGGATCACCTGATGTGCGTGACCGCGGAGGGCATCGCCGCCCTCGCCGGGTCCGACACGGTCGCCATCCTGTTGCCGGGGACGTCCTTCTTCCTGCGTTCACCGTGGGCGCCGGCGCGGGAGCTGGTTGAGGCAGGGTGCGCCGTGGCTCTGGCCACCGACTGCAACCCGGGCTCCTCGCCCACCGAGTCCATGCCCGCCATTCTAGCCCTGGCCTGCCTCGGCATGGGGCTTGGCCTCGCCGAAGCTCTCACCGCCGCCACCCTCAACGCGGCCGCGGCCATCGGACGCGCCCACGAGCTGGGCTCCATCGAGGAGGGCAAGCGCGCCGACCTGGTGATCCTCGGCGCCCCCACCTATCACCACCTGGTCTATCACTACGGCGTCAATCCGGTGCGCCATGTTGTGAAGGCGGGGAAGATCGCGGTCCGCGACGGGCAACGCACGTAGTTTTCAGTTCTCAATTCTCAATTCTGAATTCTCAATTTTGCAGGCCGCCATTTGGTTCACCCAGGATCGGGAATTGAGAACTCGCTTCAGTCGACGGCCTGGACCCCGCCGCCACCCGGGTCTCGGGAAAGACAGGCTCCAGCAGGCGGCGTATCGCGGGTGTCGTGTGGAACACTGTGTCGCCGTTGCGGTTGCCTTCCCCAGTAGACACCCGGTGAGATACGCGGGCTAGTTGGGGAGGTCCACCAACATCCGCGTTGGAAACGATCGGGCTGGGCTCATAGCTACGCGGGCCGGAGAGGCCGCCGGGTCACGGTCCTTCGACGCGAACCCGCCGGATGGCGAGGGCGCGTCCACTCTCGTCGTCCGCATCGACCAGCGCACCCCGCAGCTCGATCCCCCGCTTGGCCGGTTCAAATGGGCGGGGAGTGTTGTAGAGAAAACGCTCCAACACCTTCTCCGGCCGCATGCCGATGATCGACTCGTACGGGCCGGTCATGCCGACGTCGGTCTGGAAGGCGGTTCCCTCGGGCAGGATCCGCTCGTCGGCGGTGGGCACGTGGGTGTGGGTGCCGAGTACGGCCGTCACCCGGCCGTCGAGGTACCACCCCATCGCCTGCTTCTCCGACGTCGCCTCGGCATGCATGTCGACCAGGATCACCCGCACCTCGGGGTGCTCTGCGGCAATCTCCTCCAACACCCGATCGGCGCACCGGAAGGCGTTGTCGATCGGCGCCATCAGGGCCTGTCCCTGGAGATTGATGACCGCAACCGGGACACCGGTTGCCGTCTCCTCCACACACCACCCCCGACCGGGGTTGCCGGCCGGGTAGTTGGCCGGCCGCAGCAGGGAGGGGTGGGCGTCGAGCAGGGGAATCCCCTCCTTCTTGTCCCACACGTGGTTGCCGGTCGTCCAAACCTGCACAGGAAAGGGATCGAGCTCGGCCATCACGGCGGTGGTGATGCCGAAACCACCGGCGACGTTTTCGACGTTTGCGACCACGAAATCAACCCGTTCCCGGTCCACCAGTGGCTCCAGATTGGCCTGGATTGCACGCCGCCCGGAACCACCCATGATGTCGCCGACGAAGAGGAGTCGGATCACCGGGCGTACTCCACCGCCCGGGTCTCGCGAATCACGGTCACCCTGATCTGACCCGGGTAGGTGAGCTCCGCCTCGACCTTTTTCGCCACGTCTCGGGCGAGCCAGATTGCGTCCTCGTCGGAGAGCTTTTCGGATTCGACGACGATGCGCAGCTCTCGTCCGGCCTGGATGGCATACACCTTCTCCACACCCTTGAAGTCGGCAGCCATGCTCTCCAGCTTCTCGAGGCGCTTGATGTAGTTTTCCAGGATCTCCCGGCGCGCTCCCGGCCTCGCCGCCGACAAGGCATCGGCGGCGGTAACCAGCACCGCCTCCACCGACTGCGGATCGTAGTCGCCGTGGTGGCACTCCATGGCGTGGATTACCTGGTCGCCCTCGCCATACTTGCGCAGCAGGTCTCGCCCCAGCTCGAGGTGGGTGCCGTCCATATCCCGATCGACGGCCTTGCCGATGTCGTGCACGAGGCCGGCGCGTTTTGCGATCTGGGCGTCGGCGCCAAGCTCCGCCGCCATGTGATGTGAAAGCCAGGCCACTTCCATCGAGTGCTTGAGGGCGTTTTGGCCGTAGGACGAGCGAAACTGCAGTCTGCCTACCAGCTTGAGCAGCTCGGGATGGAGATCGGGGATCCCTACCTCCAGGGCCGCCGCTTCGCCGTCGGAGAGCAGCTTCTCCTCCATCTCCGCCTGCACCTTGGCCACCAGCTCCTCGATACGGCCGGGATGGATGCGACCGTCCTGGATCAGGTTCCCCAGGGCCAACCGCGCGATCTCACGGCGCACCGGCTCGAAGCAGGAGAGAATCACCGCTCCCGGCGTGTCATCGACGATGAGATCGACCCCGGTGGCCTGCTCGAAGGCGCGGATGTTGCGCCCCTCGCGACCGATGATGCGGCCCTTCATCTCGTCGGATGGGAGGTCGACCACCGAAACAGTGGTCTCCACAACGTGCTCCGAAGCAATGCGTTGGATAGCCATGGAGATGACTCGCCGCGCCTTCTCCTTGGACTTCTCGATGGTCTCCTCCTCGATCCTCTTCACCAGGTTGGCGGCATCCATGCGCGCCTCGTTCTCCATCGAACGCAGCAACTCCCCCTTGGCCTGTTCGACCGTGAGCCCGGCGATCTGCTCGAGGCGGATGCGCTGCTCGGAAATTGCGGAGCCGAGCTCCTCCTCGCGAGCGCCGAGCTGACCCTCCCGCTCCTGGAGATCCGACTCCACGCCCGCGATTGCCTGCTCACGCTCGGCGACAGAGCCGACCCGATCCTCTAGCCCGGCCTCCTGCTCAGCCAGCCTGTGCTCGAGACCGGACAGCTCGAGCCGCTGCTCACGGCTCTCGCGTTCGAACTCGGTCCGGGCCGTTAGAAGGCGCTCCCGCGCGAGAATTTCTACGTCCTTCTGAATCCGCTGCCCGTCAATCTCGGCTCGAGCTACGACTCGCGCTGCCTCCTTCTCGGCGTTGGCGATCACTCGGGCCGCGGCGCCGCGCGAACGCCTCCACAGCGCCCACACCGCCACCAGACCGAACAGAGCGAGCAGCAGCAAACCCACCGCCGCTACCAGTAGTTCCACGATGCACCCCCATGTCAAGGAGCGACCAGTGCAACCGGCATCAGAGGTTGGCAGGCTGTAATAGTCTCAAGAGAATGAAGTGGAGGTCCCCGCTTCGGCCGTGTGAGCAACCCTATTTGAACCTGCAAAACCACAGGTGGGCACCTGTCCCCCGCCCGTCTCCCACCTCGCGGCGAGCATCAGGACGAAGGAACCCGGCAACCCTTCAAATAGGTGTTGGTTCAGCGATAGTTTCACTCATCACCAACCGCGTAGGGACCTCCTGGTTCTATTTTTCATTCCCCGTCTCTCCGGGCTTCAAGCCCTCTTCAATTTTCAACACGAGACGTTCCGCCTGCTTCTCCAATCTCTTCTGCCGGACGTCCTGATCCGTTTCTCGTTCCTGAAACAGTTCGTCCGCTATGTTCAACGCGGTCAAGACCGCAATCTTGACCGTGTCCACGCTGGAGCTCCGATCGGCGACCTCCCGCATGCGGAAGTCGACGAACCGCGCGATCTCCTGGAGGCGCGATTCATCGCCGTCCGCCCGCAATCCGAGCCGCTGGCCGAAAACTTCGACTGTGGCCCGGACGGTGGTCATCGGTCAGTTCCTCCCACGTCGAGTATACAGCATTTTAACGAGAAGCTTACCCCACCAAATCCGAGAGAGAACGCGACAAAATGAGGCGCCCCCCCATCTTTCCGGGTTGTACGCGCAGACCGATTTCCCGCGCCAACCCGGGCCCGTCGGGGGTTCAGGAAGCTGGTGAGATATGCCGGCTAAGCCTTTTCGAGAGTGCCGTCGATGAGGGTGAGCACCTTCTCCAGGCGCTTGCCGAGCTCATCCCGTTGTTTCTCGAGGGCCGCCGCACGCTCACCTGCTTCCGACCCTGAGGCCACCTGACTCTCGAGCTCCTGGACGCGGCTCGCGAGCTCCGCCTCACGCTTCTTAGCTTCGCGATAGGCCTCCACCATTTCTTCGATTCTCGATTCGAGCTGTTTGAGCACCGCGTCCATCGACATCTCGTTCCTCCAGTGATCTTTCAGGCGAATGTGATTCCGAGGCGTTCGGCCAGCCGCCGGCGCAGGCTCTCCTGCGCTGCGTTGACCTCATCCTGGGTCAGGGAACGCTCAGGATGCCTGTAGACAAGGCGCAGGGTCGTGCGGACCGATCCCTCGGGCAGTCCGGCGCCGGTGTACCGCGCCGCCAGGTCAACGCTCGAAACCTGCTCCGACTTCAGCTCGCGGACCGCCTCTTCGAGCTCTGAGTAGCTGAGCTCTGCCGAGTGCTCCACGGTCATGTCCGCCGTCACCGCCGGGTGGCGCGGCAGGGGTTCGAAACGCGGCGGCGCAGGCTCGGCCGCCCGAGCGAGATCGAGCTCGGCCACGGCCACATCCTGGCGAAGGTCCCAGCGCGCGGCCAGCTCGGCCGAGAGCATGCCGGCAAGACCGATTGCGGTTCCGTCGTCGTCCGTGAGGACCGCGCCGGCATCCGCGATCAGCCACGGCGCACCGCCGCGGACCCAGCGCACCGCCGGCAACCCCACCTCGTCGATCAGATGCTCGACTACGCCTTTGAGGCGGGCGAAGCGTTCCTCAGTTTTGCCGTCCTCCGCTGAAAGAACGACTCCCAATCGCTCGTGCTCCTCGGGTCCGTCGCCGCCGAGACTGAAGACCCGGCCCTGCTCGAAGTACGCGAGGCTGCGCTCTCCCTGATTGAGGTTGGCGCCCGCAGCGGCCAACATCCCCGGCAGCAGCGATCGCCGCATTGTCCCTTGGTTTTGGGCAAGGGGATTGTCGAGGGGCAGGGGCGCTCCCGGGCACAGGGGGCCTGTCGTCACCTGGTCATCGATCTCGGGATCGATGAAGCTGAAGGTCATGACCTCGGCAAGGCCCGCCGAAACCGCAGCTTCGCGTGCCCGGTCCACAAGCTCCCAGTTCGGATTCCGCTGCCCGGGGGTGGTTCCGAGGATAGGCAACTGCGACGGTATGGCGTCATAGCCCACATGCCGGATCACCTCCTCGTAGAGGTCGGGAACTCGCTCGATGTCGACCCGGAAGGGGGGCACCGTCACCGCGATCAAATCCCCCTGTCCCTCCGGCGCGAAGCCGAGGCCGCGGAATATCTCGAGCGCCCTCTGGGTGGGGATTTCAAGGCCCGCGAAGGCCGAGAGCGCAGCAACGGAGAACTCCATCCGTTGCCCTTCCCAAGGTTGCGGGTAGACATCGATGCGGTCCTTGCAGACCCGTCCGCCCGTGAGCTCGGCAATCAGCGCCGCCGCCCGGTCGCAGGCCACCGCCGCCATTTCCGGATCGCAGCCGCGCTCGAAGCGGTGCGAGGCCTCCGTGCGCATTCCCAAGCGGCGTGCTGTTCGGCGAACCGAGAGGGCGTCGAAGTGGGCGCTCTCCAAGAGCACGTCGGTGGTGCCCTCGTGGATCTCCGAGTCCGCGCCACCCATGATTCCGGCCAGTGCAATCACGCCGCCAGCGTCGGCGATCATCAGCATCGACGGATCGAGCTCGCGCTCCTCGCCATCGAGCGTCATCAGCTTTTCGCCGGTCTCGGCGGGACGCACAATGATCCGACGCCCACGAACCAGATCGAGATCGAAGGCATGGAGTGGTTGGCCGAGCTCGAGCAGGACGTAGTTGGTAGCATCGACCACCGCGTTGATCGGGCGAACGCCGCAGTTGAGGAGGCGACGCTGCATCCAGTCCGGCGAGGAACCCACGCTCACTGACCGGATGACCCGGGCAACGTAGCGTGAGCACGCCGAACCCTCTTCAACCTCCACCGAAGCCAGAGAGGCCGCATCCTCACCGGTTTCTTCGAGGGCGAACTCCAGGGGGCGCATGACCGCATCGGCGGCGACCGCCGCCTCGCGGGCCAGACCGCGGTGGTTCATGGCATCGGGCCGGTTGGTCGTCACCTCGACGTCCCATTTTTCAGCGCCGTCACCGGCCTCGCGAAGCTCCACCAGACAACCGCAGTCGGTCAGCCTGGCGGCCAGCGTGTCGAGGTCGGGGGCTCCGTCAAGGTGCTCGGTCAGCCATTCAGAGTCGAAAATCATGCAAACTGCCTCGTCAGTCGCTGGTCGCCGGCGAAGAGCTGGCGCAGATCGGGGATGCCGTAGACCAGCATCGCCACCCGGTCCAGACCGAGGCCGAAGGCAAAGCCGGTGTATCGCTCGGAATCGATCCCGACCGCCTCGAAGACCCTGGGGTCGACCATGCCCGAACCCAGGATTTCGATCCAGCCCGAACCGGAGCAGACGCCGCAGCCCTTCTGGCCACAGAAAATGCACGAGATGTCCACCTCCGCCGAAGGCTCGGTGAAGGGGAAGTAGCCGGGACGGAGCCGCACATCCACCTCGTCGGAGAAGAGGGCATGAAGAAAGGTCTCCAGGGTCGCTTTGAGGTGGGCGACGGTAATCCCCTCGTCCACCAACAGACCCTCGATCTGGTGGAACATCGGCGAGTGCCGGAGATCCGAGTCCCGGCGGTAGACCCGGCCGGGCACAATGATGCGAATGGGAGGCTCACGGCGCTCCATCACCCGCGCCTGCACCGGTGATGTGTGGGTGCGCAGGAGGTGGCCGTCCGCGAGATAGAAGGTGTCCTGATCGTCCCGTGCCGGGTGGTCCGGCGGGATGTTCAGGGCCTCGAAGTTGTGCCAGTCGTCCTCCACCTCGGGCCCGTCTTCGACGTCGTAGCCCATGCGCAGGAAGATCTCCTCAATGCGCCGCCGCACCAGGTGTACGGGGTGCTCGGCGCCGCGAGCCAGCGGCGTTCCCGGCAGGGTAACGTCGATCCGCGATTCAGCCGTCCCTACCGACACCGTCGACGGATGACCTTTCACATGGATCTGACCTGGCTCAGCGTTGACGACCGTGTCCCGCACAGCCATATTGGCCTCGGTCAGCTTTGCTTCGATCTCCTTCTTGAGCTCGTTGAGGCCGCGGCCGTAGTCGCGTTTCTTCTCGTTCGGCAGCTCGCGAAGATGGGCCGTCAACTCGTTGAGCAGCCCGGATCTCCGTCCCGCATACCGAATTCGCACCTTTTCGACGGCCTCAGCATCCGCCCCCGCCGACTCGAGGTCAGCCAAGAAGGAGGAACGAACCTCCTCGAGACGCTGAGTACTCACCGAACCCTCAAGCCTCGGCCTGTTTGGACAGCTCGACGATCTGGGTGAAGGCCTGCGGGTCACGCACGGCGAGGTCGGCAAGCACTTTGCGGTCGAGCGTGCAACCCGCGTTCTTGAGGCCGGCGATCAACGCGCTGTAGGTGGTTCCGTTCTGCCGCGCCGCCGCATTGATCCGGGTGATCCACAGCGAGCGGAACTGCCGCTTGCGCTGCTTGCGGTCGCGGTAGGCGTACTGCAGCGATTTCTCGACCTGGATCTTGGCCGTGCGGTGGAGGCGCGATTTGCCCCCCCAGTAGCCCTCGGCGAGCTTGAGAATCTTCTTGCGGCGGTCCTTACGATTGGACGATCTTCTGACGCGCATTGTTGCCTCCCTACCGCATGCCCACGAGCATCTTCGCGAGGACCTTGGCGTCCCCCGGCTTGACGATGGTGGACGAGCGCAGCTTGCGCTTCCGCTTGCGGGACTTCTTGGTCAGGATGTGTGAATGATAGGCGTGGTGGCGCTTGAACTTGCCGCTCGCGGTCCGTTTGATCCGCTTGGCAGCGCCACGATGCGTCTTCAGTTTCGGCATGACTCTCTCCTTTATAACTCCAACGATCTTGTGCTTACGGCTCTTTCGATGCGGTCCACTACCGTCTCCAGGGGCTGAACGCCCTCGTCCCTCCGGTGCCGCAACCGGAGGGCGACGGTTCCGCTCTCCGCCTCACGCTGCCCCACCACCAACAGATAGGGCACCTTCATGGTCTCTCCCTCGCGAATCTTGTAGCCCAGCTTTTCCGAGCGCCGGTCCACCTCGGCCCGCAAGCCCCGGGCCCGCAGCTCTCCCGCAACCTGCTCGGCGTAGTCGTTCACTGCATCGGTGATCGGCAGCACCCGCGCCTGCTCCGGCGCCAGCCACGGCGGCAGATCCCCACCGAAGTGTTCCAGCATGACGCCGAAGAAGCGCTCCAGTGAACCGAGGATCGCGCGGTGGATCATAACGGGTCGCTTCTCGGACCCATCGGAGTCGACGTATTTGAGATCGAAGCGCTCGGGCATCTGGAAGTCGAGCTGGATGGTGGCGAGCTGCCAGGCGCGACCGAGGGCGTCGTGGACGTCGAAGTCAATCTTGGGCCCGTAAAACGCGCCCTCGCCGGGGTTCATCGTAAAGTTCACATCCTCGCGCCCCTCCAGAACACGCGCGAGAACCGATTCCGCGTGTTTCCAGACGGCCACATCCCCCATCGCCTTTTCGGGCATCGTGGCGAGGTAGACCTTGACGTCTTCAAAGCCGAAGAGCGCGTAGATCTCGAAGATGAAGTCGAAGAGGGCCGTGATCTCCGGCTCGATCTGGTCGGGGGTGCAGAAAATGTGGGCGTCATCCTGGGCAAAGGTGCGCACTCGGGTGAGGCCGGTGACCACGCCCGAACGTTCGTAGCGGTGGAGCCGTCCGAAATCGGCGATACGCCTCGGAAGGTCACGGTACGAGTGCGCC
This sequence comes from Acidobacteriota bacterium, assembly GCA_030637805.1. Lineage (GTDB taxonomy): Bacteria > Acidobacteriota > Thermoanaerobaculia > Thermoanaerobaculales > Sulfomarinibacteraceae > Sulfomarinibacter. The sequence goes on from DAOWFV010000061.1 coordinate 17,392, forward strand.
CCACTGCCGAAAATCAGACAGTGGGATGGACAGTTCATCGGCTTGACGCTCGACGACCGCTCCTCCACCTCGTCGAAGCTGTCGGCGAAGAACATGTCCTCGCGATAGTTGTCGTAGTGACCCGAGCGCTTCCACAGTTCGACGTCGAAGATCTGCGGGGTGATCACCTCCTCGTAGCCGTAGGCGCGGTACTTCTCACGCATCAGATCGAGAAGGGCGTTATAGACGACAGTGCCCCTAGGGTGGAAGAAGGGGCTCGCCGGGGCCTCGGGGTGGAAGGAAAAGAAATCGAGTTCGCGGCCCAAACGCCGATGATCACGACGACGCAGCTCCTCGAGGCGGGCGAAATAGGCGTCGAGCTCCTTCTTGGTGGCGAAGGCCGTGCCGTAGATGCGCTGCAGCATCTCGTTGCGCTCATCTCCCTTGAAGTAGGCGCCCGAGGCCTCGAGAAGACGAATGGCGCCGATCTGCCCGGTGCGCTGGACATGGGGACCGCGACACAGATCAAGGAAGGGCCCGTGCGAGTACAGGGTGATCGCTTCGCCTTCGGGAATGTCCTCGAGACGCTTGAGCTTGATGTCCTCTCCCCGCTCGGACATGACCCGTTTCACTTCCTCGCGGTCAGCTTCCGTGCGCTCGAACGCGAGGTCCTCGCCGAGGATTCGTCGCATCTCCTCCTCTATCCGCTCGAAATCCTCGGGACGAAAGGGGCGGGGAAAGCGAAAGTCGTACTGGTACTTTTCCGAGTGATCCTGTCGGCCGGCATCGATCGGCGTCCCCGGCCACAGCCGTTTGACGGCGTCTGCAAGCACGTGCTCCGCGGAGTGGCGGATGACCTCGGCGCCCTCCGGGTCCTTTTCAGTGATAATCCGCAGCTCGACGTCGCCGGTGATGGGCGTGCGCAGATCGACCAGACGGCCGTCCATCAGCCCCGCGACCGTGGCGCGGGCAAGCCGTGGGCCGATGGCCTCGGCCACCTCGAAGACGGTCGCGCCCGCGGGAAACTCCCGCGCGCTGCCGTCCGGCAAGCTCACCTTGATTGTGGTCACCATCTGTCGCTCCGTCTCGTCAAGACACAAAAACCCGACCACGGGTCGGGTTTCGGATCTCCAAAGTGGTAGGCGCGCGCGGACTCGAACCGCGGACTTCATCCGTGTGAGGGATGCGCTCTAGCCAACTGAGCTACGCGCCTTCACTGATCCGTAAAGTGGTAGGCGCGAGCGGACTCGAACCGCTGACCCCTACCGTGTCAAGGTAGTACTCTAACCAGCTGAGCTACGCGCCTTCAGGCTAACGACGGGTGGTCCCGCAGACACTTCCGACCCGTCCTCGTCCATTTTTCTGCCAAAGAACGCCCTTCCAGAAGGGGAAAGGGATCATAACAATGGGGTTGAGGGCTGTCAACACAGCCATGGTAGGGTTTCAGCGAGAGATGGCCGTGGAAAACCAGCCGGTGGTCGTTTACACAGCTCAGGGCGGGCCCGAGGAGGAGCAGATAGTCACCTTTCTCGGCGCCCACGGCATCCCGACATTTACCCGCGGCGAAGCCCTTCGCCATACCCACGCGTTTGTGCTCGACGGCCTGGGCGCGGTCGAGATCCTGGTGGCCGCCGAGCACGTTGCCGAAGCACGGCGGCTGCTCGAAGGGGTCGAGAGGGGGGATTTTGCCCTCGATGACGATTGGAATGACCCCGGGGAGTCGTGACACCATCGCCGCTACACCTGGCGTCTCCTACCTCCGGCGATGACGGCCGCTGCCCAAAGTAGCAAAGCACCCGCCGAAAATAAAGCCCCCCACATCACGGTTCGCGGCGCGAAGATGATACGTAGGCGGTGTTGTCCGGCGGTCACGGGCAGACCGGTGAAGGCGAAGTTCACGCGCTCCGCCGGGATTGGTTGACCGTCGACCTCGAAAAGTAGGTCCCGGTGCCACGGGATCGCCGCCACCAACAGACCCTCAGTCGGCGCGATGAGCTTGCCCCTCCACAGCTCGACAGTCGGCTGCAGGGATCCGAGGAAGCGAGGGGGGTCGCGCGTCACCGGCGCACCACGCTCGCGCACCACTTCCTGATCTGGATCGAAATCAGTCGCGACCATCGCCCGGAGAGCTTCTTCTGCAGAAGAGACGTTCCGCACGCTCGGAACCCAGCGAACAAAGCGCGGTGTCGGAACCACGCGATCGAGGGCGTACTCGATGTCCGGCGTGGCCGAGTAGATCGCCAAAAGCTCCAGCCCTTGAACCTCGGGGTGTTGCGGGGTCATCACCAAACCCACCGCAGCCGTCCTCAAGAGCTTCAGCCGACCTTCCCACCCGAGGGACGCCATCGACCGCGTGAGCGCGGCCATCCGCCGCCCGGAAAGGACCTCGGCGTCCGAATTGAAGACCATCGGCACGCCCCAGGTCGCGGCGAGGCTGTCAGTGAGGACCTCCGACCACCAAGCAGCGGGGGCCCAGGCTCGATTCTCCGCCAGGGGCACGTGCACGCTCGCCGGCTCCTGGTCGCGGAAGAAACGACCCTCGCCGACACCGTTTCGTAGCTCCGCCACCAGCTCCGGAGGCATCTCGAAAACGAGCCGCGGCGCCATCGGCAGGGTGGCCGTCGCGGCGCCCAGCAAATCGACAACCACGACAGCCGTCAGCATCAGCGACCGCGCCGGCCGCGCGAAGTGTCCTGCCGCAAGGGCCACCAGCATCACGCCTGCCATCGCCAGAACGGAATGGAGAAGAGGTGCCACCAGTCCTTTGGCGGCCTGTGCAGCACGTTCGGCAAAGACGATCTCGAGAACGGGGTCCGCAAGCCCTGTGCCCACCGCGAGGGTCAGCAGGAGGAGGACGCCCGCGGCCACCGCGGCGAGGCGGCCGGCGCGCCGCGATCCCTCACGATCCGCCGCCAGAAGACTCTCCGCTCCCCGCCCCGCCAGGAGCGCGACCGCGAGCCCGGCCAGCAGCACCATTTTCACCGGGAAGCGCACAAGGCTCAGACCGGGAACCGACGCCAACACACCGCCTACGACGGGAAGGTGCCGTCCCAGTGCGAGGATCAGGCCCGCGACCGCCAGGGTCGCGAGCAGCCGGCGCAGGACCCTCCAGTTCTGATCCCCTCGGGAGCCGACCCACCCGATCGCCGCCAACAACACCACCGACGCTCCGAGGTAGAGGCTGACAAGGTAGGGAAAGCCGAAATCCACCAGCCCCGCCCCCCAGTAGCTCGTCACCGGATCGGCAACATCGATCGGTCCGCAGAAACCCGGAATGAAAAGTTCGGGGAACCGCAGCGGGTGCAGCGACCACGTCAGCGGAATCGCCGTGCCGGTCTGGGTTGCGCGGTCTGACCGAAGAACCATTTCCGCCGCGGGAGCCACCTGGATGGCCGCCACGCCGATGCCCAACAGCAGCCATGCCGCAGTTCGGCGCAGGATCCGCCATCGCTCGCCCTCGGCGTGCACCGGCACCAGCGCCCAGGCCAGGACCATAACCGCGGCCATCGCCGCCAGCTCGGCCGCCCCCGTGAGCCACTGCACCGCGAGCAGAATCGGGATCGCTGCCCGACAACGGCCGGCCGACGGTCTCCCCTGCAAACCCGCATACACAGCGAGAGCGATGAAGGGCAACCAGTGGTAGGCGAGCAGCCGACCCAGGTGATTGGTCAGGGAGATCGAGAAACCACCAAGAGCATA
>DAOWFV010000163.1 GCA_030637805.1 Acidobacteriota bacterium
GCAGGTCACCGTCGTGAACCGTTTGCTCTGCACGTCGAAGACCTTGGTCAGGATCCCTCCGGTGGCCCGGAATTGCCCGACCTCGTAATCGGTGCCCCCACACTTCGGACAGGTGAAATCGAGGTGTTCCATTCTTTCTCCCACCAATCTCTACGGCTGTTGTGCCCTCGAAATTCCAGTCAATCAACGAGCAACCGGCATTGAAACCTGTAACCTGAAACCTGAGACCTGCGCTGTGCGACCTGAGACCTGAGACCTGCGACCTTGTGCCCCCCTGGGTCCGCATCAACCAAACAACAGCCGCCAACCGATAGCGAAGACCGCAACGTCTGCGAGCTCGTGGCTGATCCAACCCGGCCAGATCGAGCGGTAGCGGTGGTAGAGCCAGGCCCAGACCAGGCCGCCGACGAAGACCCCGGCCGAGGCGAGGACGGCAAACCCGGGGTCCAGATACCGGCTCACGGCTATGACGTGGTGCACGGTGAATATCGCCGCCGAGGCGATGATTGCGGCGGGCGTGGAGAGCAGGATCTCGCACTGGTGAAGGATGAACCATCGGTAAACATACTCCTCGACCAGCGAGTTGACCAGGATCCACCCGACCGCACCCGCGAGATAGGCCCGCGGAGAGGCGAGGCCCATCTCCTTCGCTGCCGCCAGTAACGGCGCCGCTTCCATCCGCTGAACACCCACCAGCCACGCACCGAGAAAAATCAATCCGGCGAGGGCGAGGCCGCTGAGGGCGCCGGCTCCGAGCCCCCCCCGCAAGGGCGGCGACCAGCTTGGCCGGCCCCGCTCCACCACGAGCCACCAGAATGCCGGAAACGACAGGAGCCAGATCTTGGCCCCGAGAAAAACGGCGTGGCCCAGGGGGCCCGGCGCCGCCATCATCGCCGCGAAAACACCCAGGCTCGGAACCGGTGCGATCAGGAGCAGGGCGAGTAATGCGCGACGGTGTTTCACGGAAGCCCGTCAATCGCCGGGCAGGACGAGGGTGGGGGGCAGGGACGAGGGCTCGGCCTCGGTCTCGTCGGCGAAAATCACCCTCACCGAGCGGAAGCGGTCGGCCCGCCAGTGATCCTCGAGCAGCAGCCAGGAGCGGACAAAATCGGCCACCCCCAAGCGGCATCTCTCGCGCACCATCTCGATGTGGGCAGCGTCGGCGGCGCGCACGGAGAGCGTCGCGGTGATCCCGCGCTCGAGCTCCTCCATCTGCTCGTCCTCGTTGAATCGCAGCCAGCCGCTGGCGCTGTACTTCTCCATGCCGCCGGTGTGAATCGCCGGTGGCAGGGTGGGACGGATCGGCGGCGCATGGACCACACACGACTGCCCGTCGACCTCGAGCCGCCAGGGCTCGTCGAGACGCAGGTGGTAGCGGTAGGTCACCGGCACGCGGATCTCGGTGAAGGTGGTGCCGAGCGGGATCAGGTCCCAGGCCACCCGCAGCTCCTCGCTGCGGCTGAAGGTCTCCACCGCGTTGAACGCCGCCAGCTCGAGCCGGATGGCGCTGTCCGGCGCCAGGCTGGGGATTGCGGCGACAAAGGTCTCGGTGATGGTGCCTGTCTTGAAGGCCGCAGCGATGCCGGCGGCACCCTCCCCGAGCTCGCGAACGGCCTCGACGGCGGCGCGCCCCCCCTCGCCGGCGGTGCGCCCTAATTGAAGGACCGCGAGGTAGGCGACGAGGGCAAGCGCCAACACGACCGCAGGCCAGCGCAAAGCGTGCAACAGCTCCAGCCCTCTGGAGGGATTCTGCTGTCGGGTGCCGTCAGGGGTGGGGCGATTCGTGTCTTCGGTCATTGTCAGCACGCTACCGGTTTCGGTCGGGCACCGCAAGGTCCCCCCTCGGCGCAAGCAACCCTGGGGCGGGCGGCGGCATCTCAGCTGGTGTGAATGGAATTTGGAAAACCGGAAAAGGAGAGCTGTCATGAGAGCATTTTCGAGGCCAGTCGTCTTGGTGTGTGCCCTGCTGTTGGTGGCGGGGTGGGGATTCGCGGATGAGCGGTACAGCGAGGTCTTCGACCAGACCTTCGAGCTTGGTCC
>DAOWFV010000255.1 GCA_030637805.1 Acidobacteriota bacterium
ACTCGTCCAACCAAAGCAGGTTGCCGTCGGCGAGGACCACCTCCATCCTCGCTTCGCGGGCGGTGTCCACCCGGTCGCCGGCCACCAGCGGCATGTTGATCACCGCCTCGAGGCTCTCGTCCTGGTTGGCGGGCAGAATCGTGGCGTACCGTTCGAGGTACGAGATGTAGCTCAGCGAGGTCAGATCGTCCCCATCAGAGGCCATCGCCAAGCCGGCGAAGGCGAGGATCAAGGCCGAAATCAGGGACTTTCTCATGGGCTACCTCCGGTCACGCCAATGGACACTGCAACCGGTGTGCCAGCTCTTTTCTCCGCGCCGTACCTCACGGTCCGGCACGAAGAAAAGAGGAAGAGGACAGGCGAAATACGCTGACGTCGGGTCTAAAAGGGGAGTGGGCGGCAATTCCGAATTCCGAATTCGAAAGCCCTACTACACCCGCTTCAGCTTCCTCATCTCCGTCACCTGCTGCGTCTGGCGCACCTTAATGAGAGTGCCCGCCGGATAATACCCGCCGCGGATGCTGGCATTGGGGTAGGTGACCGAGCCGGGCCCCATCAGAACGCCCGGGTTGAGGACGGTGTTGCAGCCGGTCTTGCAATCGTCGCCGAGGACCGCCCCGAACTTGCGCAGCCCCGTATGGTGAGTTTGACCCTCGGCACGGAAGCTGACCTCGCGACCCACGTTCTTGACGTTGGAGCAGATGGTGCCTGCGCCCAGATTGACGTTGCGGCCGAGGATCGAATCCCCCACATAGGCCTGGTGAGGCGCCTTGGCTCCGGGCAGGAGGACGGATCCCTTGATCTCGCTGTGTGCGCCCACAATGCTGCCTGCGGCCAGCACCACGTTCTCACGAACGTAGGCCCCGGTCCGGATCTGTACGCCCTCCTCGAGGATCGCGGGCCCCACGATCACCGCTCCCGGTTCGACCGAGCACCCCGGAGCGATCGCTATCCGGTCACCGAGGAGATGGACGCCGGCCGGCAGCTCGATGCGGATCTCCCAATCGTCCCACGCATCGAGATAGCTCACCAGACGGTCGCCGAGGGCCGACCACACGGGCTCGCTCTCGGCGAGGAGCTCCGCGTAGGGGAGCCCTTCGAGGTCAAAGAAGGCCGACGGTCGAAAATCGGTCATGCCGGGATCTCCTCGGGCTCCGGCGCTCGGCGCTTGACCACCACCAGCGTCTGATCATCCTCCGGCGGAGTCACCGCCGAAAACTCCTCGACGTCAGAAAAGACGCGATCGACGATCGCGAGGGGATCGAGGTGGCGCGCCGCCCGCACCGCCTGGGCAAGGCGTTCCTGCCCGTACTCCTCGTCACTGTCCTCGCCGGTCGCCTCGGTGATGCCGTCGGTGTAGAGCACCAGCAGGTCCCCGGCACCGATGGTGTCGATGCCGATGGCGTAGGTAGCCGAAGGATTCGGTCCGAGGATCATGCCTCCTGTCGAGAGGCGGACCACCGTGCCGTCGGTGCGCATCAACAGCGAGGCCGGGTGGCCCGCGTTGCAGTAAATAACTGAGCCTTCGAGGCCGATCTCGGCCAGGAACATGGTAACGAACTTCGTGGCAAGCCGGCTGCGGTGGATGATGCGGTTCAGACGCTGGACGGTGCGGGTGACCTTGAACTCCCGGGAAAGACCCATGCGCAGCCCGGTGAAGACGTCGCGCACCTGCAGGGCTGCGGGCAGACCGTGTCCGGTGGCGTCGGCGACCACGACATCGAAGATGTTGTCGTCGAGGGTGATCACGTCGTAGAAATCCCCGCCGACAATCTCGGCCGCCACGGTGCGTGCTGCAATCTCGAAATCGCCCGGGCTCGGCAGGTGGCGTGGCAGGATCGAGTTCTGGATCAGCCGCGCATCCTCCATGATCGCCATCATTCGCTCCTCACGGAGCTTCTGGTTGATTGCGAGCCTGATGATGTTGAGCGTGGCGACGAGGTTCTCGTCGTCTGCACCGGATGGCTCGACATCGAACGAGAGCACGAAGTGGGCATCGGCCACCGCGATGGCCGCGAACCACTCGCGGGTCCCCAGCTCAGCCTCCAGCCGCTGATCCAGGCGTGGGTCGTCGCGCTTCATGACCACCGAGCCGACATCGAGGAGCTGTTCGAACGGCGGGTACGTCTTCCACACCCGCAGGCCGACCGGTTTTCTGGAGGTGTCTCCGAAGGTCTCGACCAGCTCGTAGCTGCCGTCATCCTGGGCGTAGATGCGCCCACCCCGAATGCCGAGATCATCGGCAAAATGTTCGGCGATGAAATTGGCAGCCTGCTGGATTGTCTCGAGCGGCGTCGAACCGAGCGCTATGGTCTCCAAAGCGCGCTCGATGCGCCGGAACAAGGAGATGGAACTCTGTGGCATGGCCGGATGATGTCATGGGCGGTCGCAGGGCGCAAGACGGTCGCCCGCACGCCTGGAATTCTGAGTTTTGAGTTTTGAGTTTTGAGTTTTCCATCGCAAAGGCCCCGGGAATTTCAGATCGTGCGTCTCCGCTTGAGTCAGGGAACGGACATATCAGCGCCCCGAGCCAGCATGACGCAGCCGGGAGCGTGCCTGGTACACACTTGGGCTTGAGGTCTATCTGGCTATCTGCTAGTGGCTTACGCGTGATAACCGTTGGACTGTCGTTGAGCCCAAGTGTGCTACCTGGCATCCTCCCGGCGCCCAGAACACCAAAATCGCGCCCAACCTGAGTCAAGCGGAGACGTACGTTTTAGATTTCGGATTTTCTGGGCGCTCCGGCGTCGCCGCCCTCGCCTAAAACCCGGTGAAATACGGTGTAACGCCGCCCTCCGGCAGGGACAAATTAGGGTATTGCTGAAAGGTGATATACTCACTCGCGCTTCACCGCAGGTGCGGTCTGAAGGGAGCCTCGTGACCCATTACTCGATTCGATTGACGATCGCGACCATCGCCGCCGCAGCGGCGCTGTTCCTGGCCGGCTGTAGCCGGCACGAACCCGCGGCACCCGCCGCCGCCGAAGCCATCTCCAACCACGGTACCGTTGAGGTTAACTGGGAGAAGGACCTCGCATCAGCCCTCGAGCGTGCAGGCGCCGAAGGCAAACC
>DAOWFV010000223.1 GCA_030637805.1 Acidobacteriota bacterium
GGGTGGCGGGCCAGACCCCCCATCACCTGCTGATAGGCGGCCATCCAGAGGCCTTCTTCGAGGAGCTCCTCCGCGGTGATCAGGCTCTTGGGCACTGGGGTCGGGGTCGGGGGCGCCATTGCTTGATGGTACTTCGCGAGTCGTAAATCAATGCGCTGCTTGTAGATGTCGTCGGCGGGGAACTGCTCGAGGAGATGGACCGCCTCCGCCACCTTGTTTTGCTGAAAAAGCGCATCGGCCTCCCGGAGGAGCTGATTGACGGCCATCGCCTGATCCTCGGGTTCCGGTGAGGAGAGCAACCGACTGCCGGCCCACAATCCGACCAGGACGATGAGCAGACCTCCGGCGGCAAGGCCGATCAGACGCCAGAGAGCTGGGCGCCGCGCGGGCTCGAGGGTCGGCATCGCCGCCTCCAGAGCCCCACCGCCAGCAACCGCGGCCTCCACCTCGCCTTCCTGGGAGGGCGCGATCTCGTCGCTGAAAAGGTCCTCTTCGAGGTCCGGCATCTCGGACCCCGCAACCTCATGGGCGGCCTCGATCTCCGGGGACTTCCCTGCGTCGAGTCTCTCCTTGAGGCGGGTGGCGTTGACGTGCTTGGGATCCAGGGCGAGGACCTGCTCCAGAAGGCTCGAGGCGGCCTCCTCGTCACCGTTGAAATGGGCCGCCCTGGCGTCGTCGAGCATGGGCTCGAGCCGCCGATCGAGCTCCTCCTTGGCGTGGCGGAGGTGTTCCACGCGGTGGGCGGCCTCTTCGTGGGCGTGGTCGATGAGGAATATCCTCGACCAGGCGTCGATGGCTGCGGCGTAGTCATCGACTGCGGCGGCCGACTCTCCCCGCGCCAACAGATCCTGGATTAAAGCCTCGGGGTCGGTGGGGGTCTGCGCCCCCGGGGGCGGCTCAGCGGGTGTGGGCGCAGCCGTCGGTCCAGCCTCGAAGAGGTCCGAGACGTCCCCGCCAGTGGCTTCATACGAAGCCGCCGCCGCGGGTTCCGACTCGACCGACTCGAAAGTCGGCGGCGGCGCGATCGCGGGCTCATCCGAAAGGTGTTCAGACTCTCGATCGCCGATGTCGGCACTCTCGGCCTCGGTAGGAGAGGCGACCGGTTCCGGTGGGGGCGGCGCCGAGACCTCCCCAACCGCCTCGTCGGCGAAGAGTCCGTCACCAGGTTCCTCGGTCTCGAAGGCCGGTGGGCTGTCGTCGATGCTGTCGAACGAAACCACGCCACCGGGCGGCGCGGAGCCGGCCATGAATTCGGCTTGCGAGTGAGACATGCCACCGCTCTGGTCGATCTCGGCGAGGGTGGCGGCGATGCCTTCGTGATGGGGGTCGAGCGCCTGGGCCATCATCACGAAGTTGGCCGCTTCCTGGGAGTCGCTCTGGTCGAGAGCCTGGCGGGCCTGGGCGAGGAACTGGCTCACCTGGGCTTCCACCTTGGAGGCCTCCTGGATCTGGCCCAGCAACTGCCGCCCCTCCTGGTGACCGGGAAGGTCGAGGAGCACCTTTTCCACCTTTTCCTTTGCCGCCGCGAATTCGCGGTTGTTGAAATCCTCCACCGCTTCCACCAGAAGGCTGTTGATGGTTTCGGTGGTCGGCGCCTGGAGCTCGGCGATGATTTGCGAGAGGTCGATCTCCGCGGCGCCTGAGGAGAGTTGCTGATGGAGGTTGAGTGAGGGCGCGAAGGTGGGGTCGAGACGGAGAACGAACTCGAGCCCGATAAGGGCCTCCTCGCGCTTTCCCTCCTGGAGCTTGGTCACGACCTGTCTGAACGCGGTGATCACGCGCTCCTGGGCTTGAGGTGAAAGCTCGGGGTTTCCGGGGTACGCCATGCTGATATCGATGGTATCAGGGGGCCGCCGGAAGGGTCAACGCGTTCTCCTCGGTCCCGGTTCTCAACCGGCGGGCTGCACCAGGGCACCGCGAAGAACGATTCGCACCCGGGTCCCCGTCGGGCTGAGGGCCTCCATCTCCAGGTCGCCGCCGTGGTCGGTCACGATTCGGTGCACGAGCGCGAGACCCATGCCGGACCCCCGCCCCTTGGTGGAGTAGAACGGCTCGACCAGCGTGTCGGTATCCTCTGTGGGCAGACCGACGCCGGTGTCCGCCACCTCGATGACAACGTCCTCGCCGGACGGTCGCGCCGTGACCGAGATCAGCCCGTTGCCGTCGATGGCATCCAAGGCGTTGTCGAGAAGATTGACCAGAGCCTGGCGGAGCAGCACTGGGTCCACCACGGCTTTGATCTCATCCTCGGGCAGCGTCACCCTGACATCGAGGCCGCTGCGCAAGCCGTCAAAAAGAGAGCCGAGCTCGCGCAAAATCTGCCCGAGGGCCGTGGGCCGCGGGTCGATGGCGGGCATGCTCGCGTACTCCCGAAACGCGTCCACCAGTTCCTTGAGACCGGAGACCTGGGCGACGATCGCCTCGCAGCCTGAAGTAACGATATCGCCGAGCTCGCCGTCGAGGGATCTCGCTCGCTTCTGGATGCGCTCAGCGGCGAGCTGGATCGGAGTGAGCGGGTTCTTGATCTCGTGTGCAATTCGCTGCGCCACCTCGCTCCACGCAGCCTGGCGCTGGGCCTGTACCAATTGGGTGAGATCGTCCATTGCAATCACCCGACCACCTCCCGGTAGCGGCCGCGAGGTCACGTCAACGTGGAGTACCTCGCCGTGGGTCTCGAGGTCGAGCTCACAGCGGGCGCTGACCGGCTGGTTTGGAAGCAACCGGCGGTAAAGCTCGCTGAGCCCTGATCGGTCCAGCTCCTCCAGAGGAAGCCAACGGCCCATCCAATCGGGGTCGCCCAGCATCTTGGCAGCGGCGGGGTTCGGGCGAAAGAGGGAATTCTCCGCGTCCACCGACAGCACGCCAGTGGGCACGGTGGCGAGAAGGGTCGCGAGCTCCTGGTTGGAGGTGAGGATCTCCGCCTCGGTTGCGCGCACGCGGCGGACCATGGCGTTGAAAGAGTCCACGAGCACCGCCACTTCGTCCGAAGCCGGCACGTCCACCTCCTCGAGAGCGTTGCCCTCGACGACCCGTTGGGTGGCGGCGGCCACGGCCAACAGGGGCTCGGTGAAGCGACGTGAGAGGAAGAGCCCAACCCACACCGAGGCGAAGAGGAGCAGGAGGGTGATCGCGAGGAGGACCAGGATCGTGGTGGCGGTGATGGTCCCACGCTGCTGCCTCATTTCCTGGAAGGAGGCGTCGGCGGCGATGGCGTTTTCCAGGTGAAGAAGAAGCTCGCGCGGCAGCATGTTGCCGACAACCACGCGCCCGTCCCGCCCAACCGGGCTCCATGCGCGGAGCAGGAGACCTCCCCGCCAGCGATCGGCGCGCACGCCGGTGGGGGGAAGGTTCTCCCACCGCAGTGGCGGCAGGGAGGCGGGAATTCGACGCGGGTTGGCCACCGATTCCACGAGATCTTGGTTCTCGAAAAGAGCGACCAGGTCAACGCCGAGGAGGTGCTGGAGGTGGGCGAGATCCTCCCGCCCACGACCGCCCTGAAGCTCCTCGGATGCGACCGCAGCCTGCCTCTGGAGGTGTTCCTCAACCAACTCGCGAAGCTGAACCGTGACCTCCGCACCACCACGGAGAATCGTCTCCACCGGGGACGAGAACCAGCGGTCGATAGAGCCCTGGAGGAAATTCGTAGCGATCAGGAAAATGAGGATCACAGGGACGAAGGTGAGTCCGACATAGGTGAGAACCAGCTTGGTTCTGAAACGGCTGCCGAGAACTCCGGTACGTCGCTCCATCGCCAGGTGCAGCACGTTGCGCAGGAGGACGAAACTCAAGATGAGAATCAGGGAGATATCCAGATACCAGAGGACGAAGAGAAGAACGCGGTTGGTGAGCCCTTCCGGCGAGGCTTCCCGGGCGCGCTCGAGGAGGTAGAAAGCTCCCGAGGAGAGCACCATCAGGAAGACAAAAGCGCTGATGAGAACGCGATTCTCTTTGTGGTAGCGTTGCCAGGCCTTGCCGAGCCGGCTCATGGCCTGCCTCTTAACCCCCACCATTCATGAGGTCTCTACTGCGGCCGGCAATGCACCGTACCCAGCGGTGTTTTCTCGCCTCGAGGTGCTCGACGTACTGTCAAGCACAAGCCGCGCCCCTCGGGTCGAAAACCCCACTGAATACGTCACCTCGCCGACCTCGCGACAAGACCTCATGAATAGTGCGGGCTGCGAGGCCGCTCATTCTTCTTCTCGCGGCGCCTCGAGCCGAATAGCCACCCACCGGGTCCCGTCGGTGGAGGGGAAGACCAACCAAGTCGTCCCGCTGCCGAACACGGCTCTGACCTCCACCCGCAGATGAGCCTTCTGCCGTGCCGGCGGCAATGGAATATGCACGGCCGGCGGCGCCACCAGCCACTGTCGGGCGGCCTCGGCCGACTCCAGCTCGCGGCTGACGGTGGTCTCGCCGTCGACGGTCAGCTGGCAGAAATAACGCCCGGTGACTGCATCGAAAGCGATTTTGGCCTCCGCCGCCCCCTTCCAGATCCTGTTGTCCCACCACATCCGCCGCCGTGCGTACACCCGGATCGTGTAACGGACCTGCACCTCGGCGCCGGAGGAGAGCGCGGTCTCAACGGCCTCGGGCAGAGGCTGTAGCAACTCGAAGCGGACGGTGATTTCCTCGGCCCCCCGATCCACCTCGAGGGCCATCGGCTGCGCCGCGAAGGCGGCCGCGAGTAGACACAACGACACGAGCCCCGACATCCTGCGGTAATTCTAACACCCGACGGGTCCGTGGATGATAGAGTGTTTCTTTGACAGTGGACGCAGGGGGAATAGATGAGCTCAGGCATCCCGGGCTGGACACCGGAGACCGAGCGCAGTTTCAAGGAAATTTTGTTCCGCTTCCTTGAGGAGCTCCAGTGCACCAAGGCAGGCCTCTATCTCCTCGGGCCGGACGAGAACTACCTTTTGGCGACGCAGTATGGCTTCGGTCGCCGCGATCTGCTTGCTGCAGAGCACCGCGAGCACGACCCCATGGTGTTGAAGGCGCAGGACCTGGGTGGGGAGCCGCGGGCATTCAATCGCAAGGAGGACCTCGGCCCTCTTGTCGACTACCTCAAGAGCGGCGGAACAACCCGGTTCCTCCTCGTTCCCCTGGTTGCAGGCGATGAGGTTGTCGGTTTCGTCGATGCCCGCGACAAAGGGCGCAAGCGCCCGTTCGAGCCGACGGACGTGACCGCCGCGAAGATCATCGCGGGCGCTCTGGTCGAGCAGTGCCGACACAGCGGGTTCTGTGCCCCGGAAGAGGCTGCACGGGTCGGCCACACACCAACCCGGACGGCGCCAATGGAGGGGCACCTGGAGGCGGGCGGGGAACGACCGCCGATTTTCGACGAGCCGGGCCTCGAAGACGTCCATCAAGCGGCGCTGGACTGCGCCCTTGACCACCAGGTGGTGACGGTGGCGTTGACGCTGGCCACCTCTGAAGGCACCGCCACGTTGATTTTCCAGCGGGAAGGTGGAGCCGAGGTGGATCGAGAGGCCCTGCGTCAGCACCAGACCACGGCCCTTGCCGAGATCGGCCTGGCAGCGCCCGCGAAGGCTTCCTGGCAAACGGAGGTGCGGCGGGTGCCGGCTGCCGCCGAGCCCGTCCCGGCTCCGATGATTGCATCCGCGGTCTTACTGAGTGATCCCGAATCGGGCTCGCTCACCACCTCGGTGATCAGCGGCGGCGGCGCGGCGACTGCACGAAGGGTCCTCGAGCGAATGCGAACGCGGGTCCAGGATGCGCACGAAAGGTCGGTGCTTCGGTTCACTCGGCGCAATCTGGCCCGCCGTCTCCTGCAACCCGGGGAGCGCACCTACCCCGATCTGGTGGCTCACTCGGAGGCGGTATCTCGGCTCGCGTGGTCTCTTGCCGTGGCCCTCGATTTGGGCGCGGAACGGGCAGAGGAAGCCGCGGTCGCCGGTCTTCTTCACGATGTCGGATTTCGGGAGCTCGATTACGAGCGCCTCTACACAAACCCAACCCCTTCCCCGGACGACCGTCTCCGCTACCAGGAGCACGTGATGACAGGAGAGCGCATCGTGCGCGGCACCGGTCTCGAAGAGATCGCGGCCGCCATCCGTCACCATCACGAACGGTGGGACGGAAACGGCTATCCGGATCATCTGGCTCGAGAGTCGATTCCCCTGCTGGCTCGACTCGTGCACGTTGCCGAGGTCTTCGATGTGCTCAGCGTGCCGGGGCGGTATCGGCCGACCGTGAGCCCAGAACGAGCCCTCGAGATCATCACCCGCACAGCGGGCCACCAGTTCGATCCTCAAATGGTCGAAGCCCTTCACAAGGTGGTGCAATGAACGAGGGGCGCCGGAACCTCGCCATCAACCGCAAGGCTCGCCACATCTACCATCTCCTGGAGAAGGAAACGGCCGGGATCGAGCTTCTCGGAACCGAGGTCAAGGCCATCCGAGCCGGCAGAATCAACCTTAAAGAGGCGCATGTTTTTTTTGAGGGCGGCGAGGCCTTTCTCGTCAGCTGCCACATCGGCCACTATGAGAATGCGGGTTATGCGGGTCACGACCCGTTGCGCCGCCGCCGGCTTCTGCTCAAGAAGCGGGAGATCGAGCGATTCGCGGCCAAGGTCCGGGAGAAGGGCCTCACGGTGGTGCCGATCGCCGTCTTTCTCGAGGGCAACTGGATCAAGATCGAGATCGCCCTCGCTCGGGGCAAGCAGTTACACGACAAACGAGAGACCCTGCGTCAGCGAACTCTCGACCGCGAGGCCGAGCAGGCCATAAAAGAAAGGGGTCAGTAGGTAAAACCGGCGGCGCCGGTAATGTGCCCCAGCTCACCTACCGACCACCGATGGTATAATTCGGCCGTAAATTCCGCCGATCCGGGAACGAGGCTTCTGCCCCTTGTGTTTCTCAGTTCGTGTGGACCGACTCGGCCTCTGACCGCCGAAATCTCATCGCGCGGGTAAAAACCCAGGCACGGAAACGGGCACAACGCATGCAGGACGAAATCATTATTCGCGGGGCACGGGAGCACAACCTGGCCAACATCGACGTCGCCATACCCCGCAACCGGCTGGTGGTCATTACGGGCGTCTCCGGGTCAGGAAAGTCGTCGTTGGCTTTCGACACCCTCTTTGCGGAGGGACAGCGGCGGTATGTGGAGTCACTCTCGGCCTACGCACGCCAGTTTCTCAATCAGATGGAGAAACCCGATGTCGATACCATCGAAGGTCTATCTCCGGCCATCTCGATCGAGCAGAAGACAACCTCCCGGAACCCGCGCTCCACCGTCGGCACAGTAACCGAGATCCACGACTACCTGCGTCTGTTGTGGGCGTCTATCGGCGTGCCCCGGTGCCCGGACTGCGAGATCCCGATCCGGCCACAGTCCGTGGAGCAGATGGTGGATCGCCTGCTGGACCGCCCGGATGGAACCCGTTTCGTGCTTCTCGCCCCGGTCGTTGAGGGGCGCAAGGGCGAGCACCGCAAGGTCTTCGAGCAGATGGTCCGCGAGGGATTCGTGCGCGCGAGGGTCGACGGCGAGCTGGTCGAGGCCGCCGACCCCCCAAAGCTCGACAAGAACCGTAAGCACACGGTTGAGGTCGTGGTGGATCGCCTGTCCGTACGCGAGGGGGTTGCCCCGCGCCTCGCGGACTCACTGGAGACCGCCCTCAGGGTGGGTGAAGATCTGGTCCGAGCCCTCGAGGTGGGGGGTGAGGAAATCATCCTCTCGGCCCGCCACGCCTGCCCCCGGTGTGGTTTTTCTTTAACCGAGATCTCGCCCCGCCTGTTCTCGTTCAACTCGCCGCAAGGCGCCTGCCCAACGTGCTCCGGGCTGGGTTTCCTGCGCGAGGTCGACCCCGAAAAGTTGGTCGTCGATCCCGAACGCTCTCTTGCTGCCGGCTGCCTGGCGATGGTAGGCAAGAGCCCGGGGTCGTGGTTCCGGCATCAGGTGGAGCAGCTAGCGAGTGTTTTGGATTTCGACCTTCACACCCCGTGGCGCCGACTGCCGCAAGACGTGCGAGAGCTGCTCATCTACGGAACGGATGCCGAGCACGAATTTGTCTGGGAGGGAAGCAAGGGCGCTTATCGTTACCGTGACCGCTTCGAGGGGGCCGTGCCCCGTCTCGAGCGTAGATACGCCGAGACCACGTCGGACGACATTCGACGCGAACTCGAGCGCTATATGTCCTTCGCCCGCTGCACCGCCTGCCAGGGCGCCCGCTTGCGCAGGGAGGCACTGGCGGTGTGGGTCGCCGGGGGGAATCTCGCAGAGGTTTCCGCTCTCTCGGTGAGCCGGGCGCTCGAGTGGTTCTCCTCCCTCGAGCTCGGAGAACGGGAGGCGAAGATCGCCGACAAGATCCTTCGCGAAGTGCGCGACCGCCTCACATTCCTGGTCTCCGTGGGCCTGGATTACCTCACCCTCGACCGCATGGCGGGGACGCTCTCCGGTGGTGAGAGCCAGCGCATCCGGCTCGCCACCCAGGTCGGTTCGAAGCTCATGGGTGTTCTTTACGTTCTCGACGAGCCGTCTATCGGCTTGCATCAACGTGACAACCGACGCCTCCTCGAGACCCTGAAGGGCATGCGCGATCTCGGCAACACCGTGGTGGTGGTGGAGCACGACGAGGAGACCATTCGCGAGGCGGACTGGGTGATCGATCTCGGCCCCGGGGCCGGACGTCATGGCGGTGAGGTGGTTGCGAGTGGGCCGCCTGAGCTGCTGGAGCAAGTCGAGGAGTCACTCACAGGAGCCTATCTCAGCGGTCGGCGCAGCATCCCGGTGCCGGCCGAGAGATCGGTGGGGAATGGTGAACACCTCGTCGTTCGTGGAGCCGTGGAGAACAATCTCAAGGACATTGACGTCGACCTTCCGCTGGGTCGTCTGATCTGCATCACCGGGGTTTCGGGTTCCGGTAAATCGACCCTTGTTAACGAGATTCTGTACAAGGCGGTGGCCAGGGAGCTCTACGGCACCCTGGTACGCCCCGGACATCACGTAGGAATCGAAGGCGTCGAGTTCTTGGACAAGGTGATCACGATCGATCAGTCGCCGATCGGCCGTACGCCGCGCTCCAACCCCGCGACCTACACCAAGGTCCTTGATCCCATCCGTTCGCTCTTCGCCGCCACCACCGACGCCCGTGCCCGTGGTTACAAACCGGGCCGATTTTCCTTCAACGTCAAGGGCGGACGCTGTGAGGCGTGCCAGGGTGCAGGGCAGACACGGATCGAGATGCACTTTCTGCCGGATGTCTTCGTCCGATGCGACCAGTGCGGCGGGCGGCGATACAATCGCGAAACGCTCGAGGTGCATTTCAAGGGTCTGAACATCGCCGAGGTCCTCGATCTGACGGTGAGCCAAGCCCGGGAGCTCTTCGCAGCGGTGCCGAAGATTGTACGCGTGCTCGACACACTGGTGGCAGTCGGGCTGGGCTATCTCCACCTCGGCCAACCGGCGACGACGCTTTCCGGTGGTGAGGCGCAGCGCATCAAGCTGTCACGTGAGCTCGCGAAGAGGGCCACGGGGAAAACCCTCTACCTTCTCGACGAGCCGACCACCGGGCTGCATTTTGACGATGTGCGCAAGCTCCTTGCTGTTCTCCACGCCCTGGTGGATCGCGGTAACACGGTGGTGGTGATAGAGCACAACCTCGACGTCATCAAAACCGCCGACTGGATCATCGACCTCGGCCCGGAGGGTGGAGATGGTGGGGGCGAGGTTGTGGTCGGAGGAACCCCCGATGAGGTCGCGCGCTGCAAGAAGTCCTACACCGGGCAGTTCCTGAAGAAGATGCTCTAGCCCGCATATCTCACAGGCTTTAGGTCTCAGGTCACAGGTCTCACAGGCTTCAGGTCGCAGGTCGCACCGAGATGATCGGTTGGGTTCCTGTGATGTCAAGTCTTTTCTGCAACTTTCGTGAGCTCCAGAAACCTGAAGCCTGAGACCTGAAGCTCCCCCTGGGTGGCACCTCGCCACCCTCGCGGCGGAACCCGGTGATATGCGGGCTACCGCTTCTATTCACGCGAGGATCGAGTACCCACCGTCAACTACGACGATCTGGCCATGGATCATGGCAGCGAAATCCGTGCACATGAAGACCACCACGTTGGCCACGTCCTGCGGATCGACAAGCCGACCGGCAGGGGTGCGCGCGCGGGCGCCTTCGAGGAGTTCCTCGCGGTTAGGGAAGTGCGTCAGGGCCTCGGTGTCGACCGTTCCCGCGGAGACCGCGTTGATACGCAGGCCTTCGGGGGCGAACTCGGCCGCCAGGTGGCGCACCATCGACTCGAGGGCGGCCTTGGACGCGCCGACCGCGGTGTAGTTCGGAATCGCCCGGATCGCGCCCAGAGAGGAAACCGCGACCAGCGACTTCTTGCTCTCGGACGGGAGCTCGAGGAACTGTTGGGTGATCGGCAGCAGGGCGGCGGCGTTGATGTGCATGGCCCAGTCGAAATGGTGGAGGGTCAGCTCACGCGCCGGGCGAAGAACGCCCGAGGCGGCGTTCGAGACGACGATCTCCAGTCCCCCCCACTCGTTTTTCAGAGCTTCGAAGATCCGCGCAACGTGATCCGGCTTGGCGACGTTTCCCTTGAGGACGAGGGCGCGGACGCCGCGCGCCTCGATCTCGTGTGCGGTCTCCTCCGCCCGCGTACGGTTGCGCAGGTAGTTGATGGCGACGTCCACCTTGAAGTCGGCGAGGGAAAGAGCGATGGCCCGCCCGATACCTCGGGAGGAGCCCGTGACGAGCGCCCGTTTTCCGCGGAGTTTGAGATCCATTTGCACCTCCTCGAGGAAAATTAACCCGGGCATGGACGGAAAACAAGCGTGGAAGCAGCATTTTCTTGTGTCTTGCCCTTGACAGAGCGCTCCCGGGTCGCCACTATGTGAATAACATTTTGAATTGGAGGTTCAGATGAACAAGACCGAAATGGCGATGAAGCTTGCGAAGAAGGCCGGAGTCAGCCAGGGTAAAGCGGCTGAGATTATCGACACGATTTTCTCAGCGCAGTCCCGTAACGGCCTGATTGCCATCGCTCTCGATGCGGGCGAGAAGGTGACCATCCCCGGGTTTGGTACCTTCGCCACCAAGCAGCGGGGCGCCCGGCTGGGCCGCAACCCGGCCACCGGTGCCACGATCCAGATTCCGGCCAAGAAGTACGTTCACTTCAAGCCGGGCAAGACTCTTCGCGAGCGCGTCGAGAAGTAGAGAGCGCTGCTCCGTCCGCTCACCAGGAGGGCCAGGGTGCACCTGGTTTGCGGTCATCAAGGCGGGCCCGCCGATGGCGGACAACGGATGAAGAGGTCGGGCTGAATGCCCGACCTCATTTCGTTTTTGGCCCGTATTATTCAAGAGATATGCGGGCTAAAAGGTGAGGCGCCGGCAGACCTTCCGCGTCGGCCTCACCGGGTCATGAAATAGTAGGGTTGGGTGACGGTGACATATGTCTTGATCGGTACGCCGTCCTTGGTCCCGGGCTTGAAGTGGTACATGCGCACAGCCTCCACCACCGATTGGGGTATGCCGAATCCGTTGTGGTCGGCGCGCAGCACCTTCACCGCTTCCACCCGCCCATCCGCGTCGACTGTCGCTTGCACGACGACCACGCCCTTGCGGCGTGAGTAGAGAGCCGAGCGAGACCAGGCCACCTGTGATTCCTTGAGCACCACCGGCAGGGAATCCACCTCCCAGGGGTCGACGAAGCTGTTCTCCTTGACCACGACTGCGGCCACTCCCGGAGTGAAGGTCGGTTCGACGACCGGCGCGACCGTCGGCTCCAACTCGTTTGCGGCTGGGGGGGGCGTCAGGGCGCCCGTCGCAGCCGCGGTCGCGAGCAAGGCTTCCTCCTCGGCCACGGCGGTCGCGGTCGCTGCCTGCTGGGCACCCGCCTGTTGCCGGGCATCCTCCTCCGCACGCTGCCGCTCTTCCTCCAGCTCCGCCTCACGCTTGCGCTGAGCCTCTTCTTCGGCCGCAATCTGGCGCTGGAGCTCTTCCCGCTTGCGTTGCTCCTCGCCGCTCAGTTGGCTCTTCCTGGCGCGGCGCTCACTTTCCTGTAAGCGCTTCTGGAGCTCTTCGATCTTGGTCTGGCGGGCGAGGAGCTCCTGGCGGATATCCTCCTCCTTCTCCGCCATCATCTCCTGCACCAGGCCCTGAGCAAGTTCGCGCATCTTGTCTTCCTGGGCCTGGCGTTGCGCCATGATCTCCTCGGTGGTGGGCGTGGGCGGAGGTGGTGGGGTCGAGGGTCCGAGGCCGAACTTGAGCACGACCGCGATCAGCACGGCCGCCGCAGCGACAGCCCCAAGGCCGATCAGCATTCCCTTACGGTTGCCGGCAGACACCCTGGCGGAATCGGGCGCCGGCTCTAACTCAGGTTCCGGCGCAGGGGCCAGGTAGGCGCTAACGTCGACCGCTTTCTCTTCGGCCCGTTCCCGCTCGTAGGCATCGGCCTCGTCGCGGAAGAGACGGTCTATGAACAGCGCCAGATTGAAGGTTGTGGGGCTATAGGCTCCTCCGTAGAGGAGCTTGTCCAGCTCCGTCTTGAAATCCGCCGCCGAGCTGAATCGGTCCCCGGGTTGCGCGGCAAGGGCACGCAGGAGCAATTCCCTGATGTCATCGGGAATCGGCGTCTCGTCGTTCACAAGATGGGCATCGTCGAGGGCCTGTTGGCGTTTCTCCGGCCGCCCGGGCAGGGCCGAGCCCGTGATGAGCTGAAAGAGAATCGCCCCCATGGAGTAGACATCGCCCTGCCTGCTCGGCGTGTGGGTGAGCAGGACCTCGGGGGCGATATAGGGTTGGTTGGCCTCCGCGGCGTCCGCGTCCTCGACGGTCGCGAGCAGTTGGTCTCCAATGCCGAAACCGCTGACGATGCCCTCGCCGTCGTTGCTGATGAATATTAAACCCGGGTGCAGGAAGCCGTGCACGACGCGTGTGCCGTCGGTTTCTACGGTGAGAGCAGCGGACAGGGCGAGCGCGATCTTCTCGAGAATCAGGAGGGCGTTGTCCATCGATACCGGGAAACCCTCGCCAGCCATCCGATCGAAGACGAGGCTGAGGGGCTGGGCGGCGACATAATCGCAGGCAAGGGCGGGCACGTCGTCGTCAACGATGTACTCGACGCCGCTGGGAATATGGGTCGACTGCACCGCTGCAGCGATCTTCCGCGCCCGTTCGAACCCATCGATGACCTCGATGGCCGGCACTGAAGGGGAGTCGAAAATCCGTAGCCAGACTGTGCGCCGGAGGCCACCGCGGTCGATCTCTCCGGCGCGGTAGAGATGACCCAGGGAATCGACCAGTATCTCCTTGAACAGCAGATAGGACGCGAACGAACGATAGGCCTCCGCCATGGCACTCCTCCATTCAGCAACCTACCACCCCGCCGCGCAGGCGGTCAACGATGAGAGCGGCGCAGCTCTGCAACAGCGCGGTTGTGCTCGTCCAAAGTCCGCGAAAAAGTGTGGCCGCCCCCGGGTCGGGCCACAAAGTAGAGGTATGGGGTCGGTTCAGGATGCATTGCGGCAACGATCGCGGCGCGCCCCGGGGAGTTGATTGGGCCCGGCGGCAGCCCGGGGTACCGGTAGGTGTTGTACGGGTCGTCCATCTCCCAGTGGATGCGGAGAAGGCGGCCAGTCCACTCCTCCCGGCGTTTGAGGGCATAGACGACGGTCGGGTCGCACTGGAGGAGCATGCCGCGGCGAAGGCGTTTGAGGTAGACACCTGCCACGCGGGCCCGCTCTTCGGGCAACGAAGTCTCGGCCTCCACCAACGAGGCCAAGGTGACCACCTCCAGCGGCGTACCCCACTGCTCCTCGGTGGTCTCGGCTTCCTCCTTCCAGATAGTGAGAAAGCGTGTGAATAGATGGCGGGCCGTCGCCTCGGCGGAGATTCCAACCGGGAAAATGTAGGTGTCCGGAAACAGAAAACCCTCCAACGAAGGTGCCTCCGGCGCAAAAGTGCCAAGCCAGTCCGTCCGGCTGCTGAGAACCTGCCATTCGGCCGAAGTCCCCACCCCGAGCGCCGCGAACTCCCCGCCGATGACGGCGGCGTCGCTCCCCTCGATCACGGTGACGGAGAAGATCTCCACGCTTCCCTCGAGGACCTTCTCGAGAATGTCCACCGGCCGGCTGCCTGAGGGGAAGAGATAGTGCCCATAGCGCAGAGCCCGCCCCCGCGCCCGCGCCCGCAAATAGATCCGAGCCCCCGCCTCCGAGGGGAGGAGCCCCTCCTCGTGAAGGAGGGAGAAGATCTGCCGCACCGACGTACCGGATGCGATTTCCAACTCAACGGTGCGCGGGGAGCGAACGCCCCAGAGAACGTGATGCAACCACGCCGCACCCGCGGCGGTGAGAGCCAGGGCTAAGAAACCCGCAGCAAACAACCGCCGACCGACCATCGCCAACTCACTCTTTCCCGGTGGACGCTGGGTTTGGGCTGGCGAGATACTCCTCGAGGATGACCTGGGCCGCGAGGTCGTCCACCGGGCGGCCGGGGGGGCGACCCGCGGCCCGCGCACGCCGTCGGGCCTCGTCGGTGGACAGGAACTCTCCCTGGAAATCTACCTCCAGGCCCAGGGCGCGCAGCTCGGCCGCGAGGACCTCGGTGCGGCGCGCAGCAGGACCGACGGAACCATCGGCGAGAGTTGGCAGACCGAGGACAAAACAGCCCACACCGAGGCGCTCGGCGGCGTCCGCGAGAAACCGTGCCGCCGCCTGCGCGCCGCGGTACGAGACCACCTCGAGGGGCGAGACGATGCCGGTGAGGCTGTCGCCCACCGCCAGACCCATTCGCCGCCCGCCGGGATCGACGCCGAGATACCGCACCGGCCCATTGTACGCGGCGCCCGACCCGACCCGTTACAATACGCCTTGAGTCACCCCTTTCCCGCGACGGGGGACCGGCGCCATCAACTCAGGAGGATCCACATGATCGACAACGACATCGTCATCCTTTCCGCCGTGAGAACACCCATCGGATCTTTCCTCGGCGCCCTGTCGACGGTGCCCGCCCCACGTCTGGGCGCGGTCGCCATCGTCGGCGCCCTCGAACGCGCTTCCGTCGCGCCCGAGCAGGTGGAGCAGGTGATGATGGGAAACGTCCTCCAGGCAGGATTAGGCCAAGCCCCGGCTCGGCAGGCAGGGATTTATGCCGGCATTCCCTACGAAGCCGGGGCCGTGACCGTACATAAGGTGTGCGGTTCCGGGCTCAAGGCAGTGATGCTGGCCGGCAACGACATCCGTTGTGGGGAGTACGATCTTGCTGTGGCAGGTGGTATGGAGAACATGTCCCTCGCGCCCTACCTGCTGCCCAAGGGTCGTACCGGCTACCGCATGGGAACCGGCGAGGTGCTCGACCACATGGTCTTCGACGGCCTTTGGGACCCCTACGATGATAAGCACATGGGGAGCTGCGCTGAGACATGCGTCCGCCATTACAAAATGACCCGCGAAGCCCAGGACGCGTTCGCGACGAGATCCTATGAGCGGGCCCAGAAGGCTGCCGAGGACGGCACTTTCGCAGCCGAGATCGTGCCGGTGGATGTGAAGGGCCGCAAGGGGGCGGTGACAACGGTGGACCGCGACGAGGAGCCCTTCCGCGCCAACTTGGAGAAAATGCCGAAGCTGCGACCAGCCTTCGATCCCGAGGGCTCAGTGACCGCGGCCAACGCCTCCAAGATCAACGACGGAGCGGCGGCCGTGGTGGTGTGCTCCGCAGCCCGTGCGCAAGAGCTGGGGTTGAATCCGGTGGCACGGATCGTTGCCCAGACCTCGGTCGCCCAGGAGCCGGAGTGGTTCACCACCGCCCCGGTTGGAGCGATCCGCAAGGTTCTTGACCGCGCCGGAATGAGCCTCGACGAGATCGATCTCTTCGAGATCAACGAGGCCTTTGCCGCGGTGGTGTTGGCCGCGGTGGAGGAGCTCGATCTGCCGCTGGACAAGGTCAATGTCCACGGCGGAGCGGTGGCTCTCGGTCACCCGATCGGCGCCTCCGGCGCGCGCATCCTCACCACTCTTCTCAATGCGCTCGAGGTGAGTGATCGGCGCTTCGGCTGCGCGGCCATCTGCATCGGCGGTGGTGAGGCGGCGGCGATGGTGGTGGAGCGGCTCGCCTGAGCCGTCTCTCGATGACGCGCCCGCGCCTGCCGCTGGTTGTGCTTGGACTCCTGTTCCTGGCGGGGATTGCTCGAGCCGCGGATGAGGAGGAGCGGGTCGTCCTCACCGCCGAAAACCAGCACGCCACGGAAAACTCCTGGCATGGCGAGGGTGACGTCCGCATCAGCTACCAGGACATCACGATCCAGTGCGACGAGGTGGATTACGATCGCACCTCGGGAAATCTGGTGGCTTATGGGAACGTGATCGTCGACCGTGGGCCGAGCCGCTTCACCGCCGACGAGCTGCGCTTCAACCTCGAAACCAAGACCGGGGTTTTTGTTAACGCCAGTGCGCAGATCGATCCCATGTACTCCTTCACCGGGCGCGAGATCGAGAAGCTGGACGAGACCCACTATCGGATCGACCGAGCGACCTTCACCACCTGTTCCACCGATGGCCGGCCGCCATGGAGTTTTCAAGTACGCGAGGCCTTGGTGGAGGAGGAGGGCAGCGGCCGTTTCCGGGGAGTCGCCTTCAAGGTGCAGGGGGTGCCGGTCCTGTATCTCCCGTACATGGTGTTTCCGCTCAAGCAGGAGCGGACCATGGGGCTGTTGTTTCCCCGCCTGGGCTACTCGGATCAACGCGGCTTCAACTTCGGTCTCCCCCTCTATATCCCGGTCGGCAGGAGCTACGACACCACGATCTTCGTCGACTACTACACGGGGGGTTTTTTCGGTCTCGGCAACCTGTGGCGCTGGACGCCGGTTGCCGGCGCCCGGGGCTTGATCAACCTCTATGCGGTCTGGGACCGGGAGGAAGACGAGGTGCAGTGGAAGGTGAACGGCCACCATGTGCAGGAGGATTTCCTCGGCTTCAAGCTCCTGGCGCAGGTCGAGAACATGTCGGACATCGACTTCTTCCAGAATTTCGACCGCACCTTCGACGCCAACACCCGGCGCTCCCTCTACTCCTACGCCTACCTGACCCGATCCTTCGGACCGTACGCCCTGAACATCCGCGCCGACCATCGGCAGACCTTTCTCACGATAACAGTCGTCGAGCCCCCCGATTACATACCGACCGCTCAAACGCAAACGGTTGTCCTCAGCCAGCTCCCGGAGATTGAAATCAGGTCCGGCTCAACCCCGGTCTTTGGCTCGCAGGTCTACCTCAACCTGATTTCGTCGGTCAATTACCTATACGTCGATCGCGGAGAGGATCTGAAGGGCACCTACGGGCGGGCAGACCTCTTCCCCCAGTTCTCCTACACCCTGCCTGGACCGGTGTGGTTGTCGGTGACACCCCGGCTCGGCGGGCGCGCCACCTATTACACCAAGCAGAACTCTGAGGACCGCTCCACGTTCGTCGACGAGCCGCTCAGTCGACTCTACATAACCGGCGCTGTTGACATGGTGGGACCGTCGGTTTCGCGCGTCTTCGAAGGCGGGCTGGGTTCCTTCGAAAAGGTCAAGCACCTCGTCGAGCCACGCGTCGAGTATCGTTACCTTTCCACCACGACGGATATCAGCCGGATCCCGATTTTCGACGAGGTGGACTCCACACCGCAGGATGCCAGCCTGGTGACCTTCGTGCTCGCCAACCGCCTGCTCGGTCGCGCCGGCGGGGGAATCGGTACCCGCGAGCTCGGATCTTTCGAGATCTTCCAGACCTACTCGTTCGACGCACCGTTGAATCAGGGGAATCCCGGGGAAGGAGTGGGTACCAGCCAGTTAGGACCCCTGGGCATGACTTTGCGGCTGACCCCGGCGCCCGGCACCGGGTTCGATGCCCGCCTGTCGTATGACACCCTTTTCAACAGCCTCCGTTCCGCCTCTGTTGCGGCTTCGCTGCAGCGCCCCCTCGGCATGCTCAATCTCACC
>DAOWFV010000003.1 GCA_030637805.1 Acidobacteriota bacterium
CCTAATTCCTCATTCAGCCCGTGTCCGTCCCCGTCTTTCAGCCCACTCCCGCAGCCACCGTCGGGCGCCCTCCCTCGATCGAACCTCGCCCCGGATCTGAGCGTCGGTGACGGCGCGGAAGGCCGCCCCGAGCTCGGGGCCGGGGGCCAGTTCGAGAAGATCCATCACCTCCGGACCGGAGAGGAGGGGCTCGGGTGCGACCAGCTCGGGCCCACGTCGCTGCCAGAGCCGCCACCATCGGCGCCAGCCATGGCGATCGGGTTGGACGGCTGCGGCGAGGGCGAGCGCGGCCGGGAAGGCGGTCCCCGCGCGGTGGATGACGAGGCTGCGCTCCCCTGGTGCGGCGTCGACGGCGTTCGTAAGCTCTCCGAGATGGTCTGCGGCGTAGGTAGCGTGGCGGCGTTGGTTGTTCCCCCAGGCGTAGGCGCTCACGATGTGGGAAGTCGGGAGGCCCCACGCGCGCAGGAGAAGCCCGAGGCTCGCGGCGATCCCCGCCTCGCGAACGGCCGATGGTAAGGGGTGGGGAGCAGCACGGGACAGCCGGGATGCAGAGTGGAGATTGACCTCGAGCCAGCCGGGGTCTGGGTCGGCTTCGGCCGGGGCCGATGGCACAAAAAGCCCAAGCTCAATCAGCACGCGAAGACCTCGCTCGGCGCCGGGCGCGTCGAGGAGCTTGAGCAGCTCCTGGCCGACCCGTTCGCGCGGTGAGCTCGAAAGATGCGGCGCGAGCGAGCGGATCCAGCCGGCGCTCTCCGGTTCGAGCGCGAAGCCGGGAAGCTGAGCCAGGAACCGCGGTGCGCGCAAGAGACGAACGGGGTCATCTTCGAAGTTGGAGCGTGAGATCGCGCTCAGACGGCCCTCCTCGATGTCGTCGAGGCCCCCGACCCGGTCCACCAGCGGCCCGTCGGGAAGCTCCCACATGAGGGCGTTGCAGCTGAAATCTCGACGCTCGATGTCGTCGTCGAGCTCGAGGTCACCGCGGGGCCAGAGCTCCACCTTGAGCTCGGGAGTTTCGATCCGCCATACCTGATTCGGAGCCGCTCCGAGCAGGTGGGCACGTACCCCGAGGTGCTCGGCGAGACTGCGGGCTGGGCTGGCGGCGTCCTCGGGCTCGCCGGCCATGCTGAGGTCGAGGTCGGCGCTGGTGGTGCCGAGTAGCCGGTCTCGGAGGTAACCGCCCGTGAGATGGCACCGCGGACGACCGAGGGCGTTCCACACCCGCCGAAGAAGCGGATCGTCTCGGAGCGCAGCCGGGTCAGTGGGTGCCATGGCAGAACAAGGATAGAGGAATGAAGTAGGAATTAGGAATGAGGAATGAGGAATTAGGAATTCGGAATTCGGAATTACCGACGCGGAGAAGCGATCCGGGTTATTTGAGCGCGATGCCCGCGAGCGGGGCGCCAGCGACTCAAAACTCAAAACTAAAAACTCGAAACTAAGAACTGGCCCTGTGATCCTGTGCTATCCTCGCTGACCCGCCGCGAGGCGGAGTATCCCAAGGGGGAATGTCATGGCTGAGGAACGACTGCAGAAAATCATCGCGCGTGCGGGGCTGTGCTCCCGGCGCGATGCCGACGAAATGATCCGCGAGGGCCGGGTGACGGTGGACGGTCAGGTGGCGCTGCCCGGCGCCAAGGTGGATCCGGCTCACGTCCACATCAAGGTCGACGGCAAGCGCCTGAAGGCGCCGGAGGCGTTGCGCTACCTGCTGCTCTACAAACCGCGCGAGGTGATGACCACATGCGATGACCCGGAGGAGCGCAAGACAGTGCTCGACATCGTGCGGCCCGTGGTGCGCGAACGCCTCTACCCTGTGGGCCGGCTCGATTACCACTCCGAGGGTCTGATCATCCTCACCAACGACGGTGAGCTTGCCGCCCGGGTGGCGCACCCGCGCCACGGCCTCGTCCGCGAGTACCTGGTGAAGATCCGCGGCGACCTCTCGGATCAGGAGTACCGCAAGCTGATGGCCGGCACCTCGATCGACGGTCGCCACGTGAAGCCGCGCCGGGCGCGTCGCGAGACCAGGGGCCGCAGTGGGCCTAACTCCTGGTGGAGGGTCGAGGTGACGGAGGGGCGGACCCACGAGGTGCGCGAGTTTTTCTTCCGCGCCGGCCACCACGTGCAGCGGCTGCGCCGCACCGCCATAGGCCCTCTCCGGGACGACTCGCTGAAGCCGGGGGATTTCCGCACCTTGAGCGAAAACGAGGTGAAGACCCTGCGCCGCGCGACCTCGAA
Organism: Acidobacteriota bacterium; assembly: GCA_030637805.1. Classification (GTDB taxonomy): domain Bacteria; phylum Acidobacteriota; class Thermoanaerobaculia; order Thermoanaerobaculales; family Sulfomarinibacteraceae; genus Sulfomarinibacter. The sequence continues at coordinate 2,239 of DAOWFV010000003.1, forward strand.
GAAAACTGCTCCGCCCGCTGGGCGCCGTCGCCGCGCCGGTGAGCGGGGGGATCGAGAGCGGAAGAGCGCCCCGCAAAGAAGTGCGAAACGTAAGCAGTAAACCATTGAAAGAATGAAATCTTGCAATTCGCCGAAGGCGAATTGCCATGGTAAAATCACGCGCCCGCTGGAGGTTGCGTGGAGAGCAAGGAAACCCAACAACCGATCGAGCAGCTGCTCGCAAACCGCCGCGCCAAGCTCGAGGCCATCTACGAGCTCGGTCTGGATCCGTTCCCGCGGAGGTTCCGGGTCGAGGAGTCCGTCAGCCAGGCGCGTGAGCGTTTCGAGGGACTCACTGCCGAGGAGTTGGAGGCCGAAAAGCCGCGGGTGGTGCTTGGCGGGCGGCTGCGCGCGGTGCGCGGCCACGGCAAGGTCTCCTTCGCAGACCTCTCCGACGGCGCCGCACAGCTGCAGCTCTATCTGCGTCGGGACGATCTCGACGAGACCTCCTGGAAGGTGTTCAAACAGCTCGACCTCGGCGATTTCATGGGGGTCGAGGGGGTGGTCTTCCGCACCCGCGCAGGTGAGCTCAGCGTGGCTGTCGAGCGGTTGGAGGTCCTTGCCAAGGCCCTCCGGCCGCTGCCGGAGAAATACCACGGGCTCTCCGATCGCGAGGCACGGGCTCGCCAACGCTACCTTGACCTGCTGGCCAACCCGCAGTCACGGGAGGTCTTCGAGGTGCGCTCGGCGGTGGTGTCAGCCATCCGCCGCCACCTCGAGGGGGCCGGCTTCATCGAGGTCGAGACCCCGATGATGCAGCCGATTCCGGGCGGCGCTACCGCGCGTCCGTTCTCGACCCACCACAACACCCTCGACCTCGAGCTCTTCCTGCGCATCGCCCCCGAGCTATTCCTCAAGCGCCTCATCGTTGCGGGCTTCGAGCGGGTCTTCGAGCTCAACCGAAACTTCCGCAACGAGGGCGTTTCCACCCGCCACAACCCAGAGTTCACGATGCTCGAATTTTATTGGGCCTACGCCGATTACGAGCTCCTCATGGACTTCACCGAGGAGCTGATCACTACCGTGGCAGAGAAGGTGGTGGGGACTCTCGAGCTCCCGTGGGGCGAGAAGACTGTTGACATGCGCCGGCCCTGGCGCAGGCTTACCTTGCGCGAAGCGATCCTCTCCCACTCGGATCTGACCCCCGAAGATCTCTGCGATCGCGCGCGCATGGAGGTGGCTGCGCGGCAGTTGAAGGTGGAGCGCATCGAGGAGAGATCGGACGGAAACCTCCTCGCGGAGCTTTTCGAGATGACGGCCGAGCCGTTGATGATCAACCCCACCTTCATCATGGACTTCCCGCGCGAAATTTCTCCCCTGGCCAAGTCGGTGCCCGACGATCCCGAGACGGTGGAACGCTTCGAGCTCTTCATCGGCGGGCTCGAGGTGGCAAACGCGTACACGGAGCTCAACGACCCGGTGGAGCAGCGGCGCCGCCTCGAGGCGCAGGCGGAAGCCGGTGGTGGAGTGGTGGACGAAGACTTCCTCCTCGCCCTCGAGTACGGCATGCCGCCCACCGGTGGCGAGGGGATCGGCATCGACCGCCTGATCATGCTGCTGACAAACCGGCTCTCCATCCGGGATGCGATCCTCTTCCCGCTGCTGCGGCCGCGAGAGTAATTGGTGACTGGTTCTTGGTGGGTTAGCTCCTGGGCGCTGCAGGTGCCCGTTCGCAGCGACGCGTTGCGCGGATCTGGTTGTACTGTGAGTTGGACGGCGATCCGGTTTTCCGGACAAGGATCGGGATCCGGTGTCCGCTGAGCTCCATCTCGCACGCCGTTACCTCGTCGGTCTGCGGCGAAGGACCCACGTTGCCACCGTGACTCTCATCTCGATGGTCGGGCTCTGTCTGGGCGTGTTTGCCCTGGTGGTCACCCTGGCCCTGCTCGAAGGATTCCAGTCCAGCATCCGCAGCGAGATCGTCGCCAGGGCGACGCATGCGCGGGTTTCCCCGAGCCGAGGCCGCCGGCTCGAGGACCCTGCGAAGCTGGCCTCGGTCTTGCAAGAGAAACTCGGCCAGGTGGAGATGGTGCAGGTTGTGCGTGGAACGTGCCTTGTTTCGTCGCCCAGCGATGCCGTTCCGGCATCGGTGGTCGGCCGGTCTGACGTGCTCGAGGTGGTTGTGGACCGGATTCTCGCAGCCCGCCTCGGGGTCGGTGTCGGCGACGAGGTGCAGGTGATCTCGCCTCGGCAGCGGCTGACGCCCATGGGGCCGCTTCCGGTGCGGGTGCGGACGGAGGTCGCGGATGTTCGCGCGCCGGAACCGGGTGCCGAGGGGGGCGCGGTCCGGCTGCCTCTCGAGCTGGCACAGCGGCTTTTGTGGGGTGGTGAGGTAGTCGAAGCCATCGAGCTGCGCGATTCCGAGCGGCCGTGGCGGCTCGGCGCCCGAGTGCGTGACGCTCTCGATGACGCGGGGGTTGCGGCGCGGGTTCAGGGTCTCGACGAGCTGCATAGACCCCTCCTCCTCGCGCTCGCTCTGGAGCGGGTGATGATCTTCGTGGCGGTTGGCCTGATGTTGGTGGTGGCGGCCCTCAACCTGCTCTGCAACGTGGCGATGGTCGCGGCGGAGAAACGCACCGATCTTGCGGTGCTGAGCGGCATCGGCATGACGCCTCGATCGCTGCGCCGGCTGTTCCTGCTGCTCGGGACCGGCATTGGCCTGGTGGGTTCGACCATGGGCGCGGTCCTCGGGATCGCGATCGCGCTTCTCCTCGACCGGACCCAGGCCCTGCCTCTTCCGCGCGGGGTCTTCATCGTGTCATCGGTACCGTTCCGAGTGGATCCGGCCATGGTTGGGTTGGTGATGGCGGTGGCGCTGACTCTGGCCACCGCCGCATCGTGGTTGCCCTCGCGTATGGTGGCGCGAAGGGAGCCCGCCGAGGGGCTGCGCTATGAGTGATGTGCAGCCGTTTGTCGATCTGCGAGGGGTGTCCAAGGGTTTTGGGACCGGCAGCGCCCGTGTGGAGGTGCTGCGGGATCTCGACCTCGAAGTGCCGTCGGGCCGGATGCTGGCGGTGGTGGGACCGTCGGGGGTGGGCAAGAGCACACTTCTCCATCTCGTCGGCCTTCTCGATCGGCCGGATGCGGGCCGGCTGGAGTTGGACGGGCGGGAGGTGGCAATTCTGGACGGCGAGGAGCGAGCCCGCC